>OMOF01000838.1 GCA_900290375.1 Candidatus Desulfosporosinus infrequens | reverse complement strand
AGGAGAAAATGCAGAACGTCATCCGGAAATTTTGGCACAGGCGGTAGCAGATGGGCATGAAATCGCCACCCATGCTTATAGCCATAATTCCTTAGCAAAAATGAGCCAACAAGAAGTGGGGGAAGAATTGGACAAGGCGGAAAAAGCCATTTGTGCAGTAGCGCCGAAACCTACGTTGTTTCGGCCGCCTGGTGGCGCATATAATGATCATGTGCTGGCAGAAGCCAAAAAACGTGGATATGCAACAATTCTATGGTCCGTAGATCCCACGGATTGGCGTCGTCCTAGCGTAGAGCAGGTTGTTGATGTGGTGATGAAAAATGTTCAGCCTGGTAGCATTGTATTATTACATGACGGTCAATATCCATTGCCGACGCCACAAGCCATTGCAATTATTATTGATCAATTACGCCAACAGGGCTATAACATTGTGACGGTTGGCGAACTCCTGCAACACTCGGAGAAGAGTTAATCCTAGATTTTATGATGGCGATCTCTGGGGATTATTCATAGGGTTGCAAGTGCTGCCAGTGAGATTGAATGAGTTGATCGTAACGCATAATGGTTGCTGTACGTTCGTTACGTAGGGCTTGAATCGCACTTAAAATATTTTGGTTAAAGAGATAGACATTTTGTTTGGCAACGACAACTGGTGTGCTATACTCTTGTAATTTAGTGGCGACTCGAAGGTTAACTTTGCTTTGTTTGAGGACGATGGCTGGCTCTAAGATATCTGAGCCAGCATAACGGTAAATCAGACAATTTGGTTGAATCCGATCAATGATATTTTTATCCTTTCCCTCGAGAAAAAGTGTAGCATTGCAGGTTGGACATTTGGACAGATCGGAAGTTAGCCAAGTGTGACAACTTCCACAAATAATTGCGTTCATTTTTTACACCTCCTGTTCGTAGTGTACCCAACAAGTAGTATAAATATTAAATGGTATACGTTATAATGAATAGGAAATAATTTTTATAAGTAAGATGTAGGAGGTAGTTAGATGTTTTGGAATGAACAAGTAGAAGTACTATCTAGGATTGATATGATCGCATGGCAAAATGAAAAGTTAACTAAGATCATGGAACGGGTTTATGAAAAAAATTCGTTATACAATAAACGGATGGATAAGCTATCTCTATGGCCTGAAGATATTAGAACAGTGGAAGATCTGATAAAATTACCGTTTATGGACCGTCAGGATCTTGAGGGGAATT
>OMOF01000965.1 GCA_900290375.1 Candidatus Desulfosporosinus infrequens | reverse complement strand
AAGCTATTATTGTCAAAACTATTGCGATCAGTAACATGCCGATCCACGAACCGAAATGACTACTCAATCCATGATCCATTTATAACTCCTATTTATTCTAAACTTCTTTTATCGATACCCGACTGGATTCTGGTAATTTCAGTAGGTATAAAGTGCTTATAATGAATCGCACAAACTGCAACACATGATATCCAAAGCAGAGAAACTACCAGAAGGAAATTGACCACGATATCATCTTTGGAGATATGACGATCGATTGGATATTGTCGTTCATGTTTCTTTGCATCACGAAGCTTGAAATAGATCTTCCATGATACTATCAGGCTGATGGTAAAAAGCACTGAAACGACTGCTAAGATCTGTATGACGTCGATATATTTTGGATATTCGATCACAATAATTCTCCCAAGTTTGTAGTTTAACCAAGCGTCATTAGACACTTCTGGACGAAGCTCCAAACAGCTGCAACTGCATCGAATTCATGCTCAGTCGCAGTGTGAGAATTCTTCATGGTTATAGCTTTATTTGCAAGAACTGCTGCTTGTACTTGTCCTTTATCGCTTTGACCATAGGCACTGATATATTCTTTGATGGAAGTTGGAGAAATCGTATACAACCGTTTTTGTTTCTCGATGTTGACGATGCGTTCCAATGTCTCCATGTACAGAGATAATGAACGAAATGCTGATACTAATCTGGGATTACAGAAGACATCCTCAGTAATAAAAGCATCGAACTTCACCATGTCAACTAACTTCCTGATGACCTCTTCATAGACAATCATCTTTACCCGACTACGACTGAAGACTTCATTGTACTCTTTCTTCATACGTTCGTTGGTAAGTGTATCTAAATACACAGTTCCATGATCGGCAACCGTTATGTGAAGATCTGGTCGGAGAGTACACACGCACCGGCACCAGCCCAGTGATGAGCCCAAATCCATTGCCAGCACTGTTATCTGATTTTTCATACATAATCCTCATTCAAGAAATAAATATTGATACTACTATTTTCCTTATCGAAATTAATATTAGCATCATGATGAAAGGGATTCTGTTGTTTCAGACGGTACTCCCGACCCTATTCATTCTTTTATTGCGTCACTGATTGGTTCTATC
>OMOF01000839.1 GCA_900290375.1 Candidatus Desulfosporosinus infrequens | reverse complement strand
CATACGGTTGAGCATAATTGCTGATCCGATATGGTGTGCCGTACACTTTCTCGTACTCAATGCACCAATAATCAATGATGTCCTTTGCATTACGGAACTCACGCACAATCGGCGCTTCCTTGATATTGCTTGGCTGCCCATCCAGTTGTGCTATATGGAATCCTCCGTCAATTTCTTGCACTAGGTTGTGACTTACCCAAGTCTTTATATGGGTTGCTAATGTTGGAAGGCTTAGATCCAATTTCAATGCTAGTTCTGCTCTCGATATTTTGATTTCTTCATCGTGATGCATGGCTTCCATTTGACAGAATGCATACCATGTGGCTGGCTTTAAACGTCTTAACAATGAAGTTCGTTCGGATTTATTCATCTTGTTTGCTCCTTTACTTGATTTATTATTTGTTTGTGCTCCTAGGGGGAATGTCCTTACACATTGTCATTGTCAAATATGATCCGATTGTCACTCACCTAGAAAATCTTTTTTAAATTATTTTTGGGCAAAAAAAAACACCAGTAGTAACTTTTACTACCGATGGTCTTTCTAATTGGAAGGTACTGTTCGCATATTGTTGTTAAACAGAGTGCCTTATCCCGTGATACAGAGACACCGTAGACAGAAATCCCTTGAACACCCCTCTCAAACTGTATTGATGCATTAAATAAGTATGATGCGTAGTAACTGCAAATACTATAACCGAATTTTCAGTCCCTTTATTTTTATGATTTTACTAATTTCTTCTTCATCTTCAGTTTCGATGTAACTTTCATATTCATGTGAAGTATTAATTAGCCAAGGCACATGATTTTTTATAAAAGACAAGTCTTCTGGTAAGTTTGGTTGAACCCAATCATGCACTGAATTTGATGCTTGCTTTAATGTTTCTTTAGCCTGTTTATCCGTATCATAATAATATACTAAAACAGGTTGCTTACCACCGTAAATCGTACCTGGCCATTCAAATTGCTCTTTTACTTCTTTTAACGAATACTGCAATTCCCATAATACATCATAAATATTTTCATTTTTACCAATATCATTTCTTACTACTAATACAAATTCAT
>OMOF01000841.1 GCA_900290375.1 Candidatus Desulfosporosinus infrequens | reverse complement strand
TCGCCCGACAATGATCTTCCACATACAACCAATCCCGCACATTTTGCCCCGTACCGTACACTGGCAAGGATTTTCCATCTAAAGCGTTTAAAATCATTAGTGGAATTAATTTTTCTGGAAAATGATAAGGACCGTAGTTATTAGAACAATTCGTCATTAAAACAGGTAAACCATAGGTGTGATAATAGGCCCTCACTAAATGATCTGAAGAAGCTTTGGAAGCCGAATAAGGTGAATTCGGAGCGTAAGGAGTCTCTTCTGTAAAATAACCCGTTTCCCCTAAAGTACCATAGACTTCATCCGTGGAAACATGTAAAAACCGAAATTTTTCCTGGCTCTCCCCAGCTAAACTACGCCAATATTTTTTCGCAGCTTCTAACAAAGTAAAAGTACCATTAATATTCGTTTCAATAAAGGCAGCAGGTCCATCAATGGAACGATCCACATGGGATTCCGCCGCAAAGTGTACCACTGCAGAAGGCTTGTACTCTGTAAAAACGCGTTCTACTAAAGCTCCATCGCAAATATCGCCATGCACAAAAGAATATCCCTCATGCCCGTCAATATCCTTCAAAGAATCCAAATTTCCTGCATAAGTCAATTTATCAAGGTTGATAATTCTGACATTCTCTCCCTGCAGAGCAATACGAACAAAATTACCACCAATAAATCCAGCACCACCAGTTACGAGTATCGTATACATATCTCTTCCACCACTCTTTTCTATACTCTTTTGCTATTATGATCTAGCCTATATTTTACCATACTATTGTTTTCTTGTATAAAGTAAAAAAATATATACTATTGATTTTTTTACCTAGGACGATCAGGATGAATTGACTACTGCGTTCTTATGCCCTACTTGTGATATCAGTGCCAATAGTTAAAATATGCCCTGATAAATCTTCCAATTTGGGCTGATAACCTACACTTACACACCAATCAGCAATTGTCATGGAACTGAGAATCTGTTCTGAAGTATCGACTAAATAAAGAGCTACATTATTGCCCTGATAGGTAAATTCTGTTTTTGTCCCACCAGAGATTTGGACAACATCTTCATGATTGGCTGCTGACGACATAACCGTATCATTACCCCCATCATTCGTAAATAAATACAAATCAGCATCTGCACCACCATAAAGGATGTTACTACCAG
>OMOF01000842.1 GCA_900290375.1 Candidatus Desulfosporosinus infrequens | reverse complement strand
GAAGAGCTTAATCTGTCGGTTCGTTCTTATAACTGCCTGAGGCGGATGGGGATTGACACAGTTGATCAGTTAACGAAAAAGACGGAAGCAGAAATGATTAAGATGCGTAACCTTGGAAGCAAATCGTTAGAAGAAGTGATCATGAGAATTAAAGATTTAGGTTTGTCTTTCTGTGCTGATGAGGATTAATTGCCCGCTCAGGTGGATCGGAGTTTTGTTGAAACACAATTGCCGGGAATTATGAAATATTTCTGGTATAATCTATGGATGATAGAGAAATGGAAGTAGCAGAGGTTATAACGGAGGAATATAAATGAATCAACCGTCTAATCTACAGGAAATTTTTTTAAATCAAGTACGTAAAGAAAAAATTGCGGTTACTATTTTTTTAGTCAATGGCTTTCAACTCAGGGGACTAATCAAGGGATTTGATAACTTTTCTGTCGTAATAGAATTTGAAGGTAAACAACAAATGGTCTATAAACACGCTGTTTCAACAGTAATGCCAATTCGTCCCATTAATTTGGCTTTAGATGCATAGAAATAGCGTGATTTATTTTAACGTCAGGTCGTCTGTTTGTTTGAGGTCATGCTGCCTTGCTGAATCTGCGATTTGTTCGACCGTTCTGACGCCACAAATAAAGAAGTCCAACACCTTTGAATGGTGTGTTGGTGGATTGGAGTGTCCACTAGGATTTCCCCCCATGATGATCCCCAAGTGGTGATCAACAATAAGTTAGGCCGCCTGTTTGAAGCCAGGCGGCCTTCCCGAATCTATAGGACTGTTTCCTCGGTATAGTTAACATATGTTCCTGGCTCTTTAGGCAATGCCACCGCTTTGGCTAATCAACTTGCTGACCTTACTGTGGGAATTGGTAGCTTCGTTGGCTAGTTTCAAATAGATATTTCTCAGATCACCATGATGTGCACGCGTGGCTAGTGTCATGTATCCCATTGCAGCAATCGCAGCATCTTTTTCATAATCATAGAGCATGTCTAAGTCCGTAAATTGGCTCATTTTGAAGTCCCCTTCCTATTGTAGCTCGCCCATTCCTTTGTTAAAATACCCCAATACGTCTTCTAAACCTTTGGCCTGTTCTTGAAAAAATCCTTTTACAGCAGTGTTTTGAGCCATTTCGTTGTACATTTGGCACTTTCTCATGGCGGTTTCGGTTTCAATACGACTTCGAGTTAAAAAGCCTTGGTCAAGGATTTTCTTCATTTGCATATCATTTAGTTGCATCATGGATCCTCCTTTAGTTTAAAAACTATTCCAAATAACAGTTTCAGGATGTGTAAACAGACCGTAATTTATTCACAGTCATAATGACAAGGATGCGACCTATCACAACAAGCCAATAAAAAGCGTGGTCTATGCCTAAATCTAACGAAAACCTGTGCTGATGAAAATCCAGTTCAAGAAACGGCTCGAAAAATACCCTCACACCACATGAACTAGTTACGCCATCCGTCAAATGGCGGTTCTGTAGACAACCATTAGACAGCCTGTATGAAGTCAGGCGACCATGAGTAATCTGTCGTATATGTCCCGATCATCCCAATAAGCATGTCTCCAGCACACCCGGCGGCTTCCTGAATGGGGTGTTGGCAGATTGGATTGTCGGGGTGAGGTG
>OMOF01000844.1 GCA_900290375.1 Candidatus Desulfosporosinus infrequens | reverse complement strand
GCAAGGGTTTCAGCAGCGGCCTTAAATAAAAGGGTATATACTGCTCTTTGATTTTGATAGACTATTAGATTAAGAGTATCGGGGATTGTGAATACCACATGGAAATATCCAACGTCGAGCAGATTGATTTTCTGGTTTTCAATCCAGCGTTCTTTGGCAAGAGATTGGCATTTAGGGCAGTGCCTGTTGCGGCAAGAATTGTAAGAAATTCGGGTATGCCCACAACTGTCACAAACCTCCTTATGGCCGCCTAACTCTGACGTTCTGCATTTTTGAATGGCAGACATAGCCTTATGCTGCACCAGAGTGAGCTTATGGTTGGTTCGATAATTTTCGCCGTGTTCTAGGAAAATATCTTGAACCTCAGTCATTGTCTTTTCCCGATTCAGAAGCCATCTGATCAAGGGGACTTGTTACGTTGAGAGATTCAATCTTAACTAAATGCAAGTAAACGCAGGTCGTGTTGATATTTTAGTGACCGAGTAGTTGCTTGATGTGGTAAATACTTGTGCCGGATTCCAGCAGGTGAGTGGCGAAACTATGCCTCATAGTATGGACTGTCACGTTTTTAGTGATGTTAGCTTTCTTTACATATTTATTAAAGAGATTTTCTACCGCTCTAGAAGTAAGGTGTGTGTCGGTATGATTCCTGCTGTAAAAAAGCCACTCTTTGGGGTGGTAAGCTTTCCAGTAAGCTCTAAGCATCTCAAGATTGGCTTGAGAAAGCAGTGCATATCGATCCTTGCTACCTTTGGCGTTGCGGATGAATAACTGCATTTTAGCACTATGGATATCTGAGACTTTGAGAGAGGCCACTTCGCTTAAGCGAAGTCCTGCACCATAGAGGGTCATAAGTATGCATTTATCTCGTAAGTTGTCGCAGGCGTTAAAAAGGGCTTGGATTTCCTCTTGAGTAAGGATGTCGGGGAGTTTGCGTGGTTTTCGGTGGCGAGGGATTTGCCTGTGGTTTAAATTGACGTTCAAGGTTACACCATACAAAAAGCGGAGGCCGCTATTGTAGGTATTTACCGTTTCAGGAGCAACTTTCTTAACTGTAGAGAGATAATGAAGAAACTGTCTAACATCTTCTACGCCTAGTTCGGTTGCAGGTTTATCGAAGTGGTTTTGAAAGAGTTTAACCTTGGTATAGTATTCAGCCTGGGTATGCTTACTAAACCCTCTAAGCTCAACATCGAATTTTAGTTTGGCTAATACTTCTTCTTTTGTCATGGTTCAATCATCTCCTGTAAAATAGTTTTACAGAAGATACAAAGTTTCATAACAGCTAATAGAAATATCCGCTTGAACAGTAAGAGATTGCTACGGAAACCACCGCGCAGCGGTTTAGTGCAATGTCTATAATGCGAATGTGGAGATTATAGGAAATCGACGAAAACGAGAGTAAAACGGACTTTGGCATTTTAGTTAAAACAAGCTTCCCGTGTGCAAAAAAGTAGAAATCGAAAACACCTAAATCGTCACTCACGGTCAAATTTGGCCAAAAATGAGGAATTTACTTTTTCACAAGTGGACGTAATGTTAATTATCGGACCCGAGGAGTAAAA
>OMOF01000886.1 GCA_900290375.1 Candidatus Desulfosporosinus infrequens | reverse complement strand
TTTGATTTAAGGACACCTTATAGCAAATCGTTCACTGTTATGGAGCAAATGGAATTAGCTGATGAAAAAGGGATTGTTTTCGAAACCATCCATTCATCAAAAAATGGCACTCCTATTAATGTTGAAGTAAGTTCCCAAGGAACCTTCTTAGGAAACAAAAGAGTTCTTCTTAGCATTGTGCGAGATATCACTGACCGTAAAAAGAAGGACGCCGAAAATATTTACTTGAGTTATCATGATGCTTTAACGGGGCTTTATAATCGTAGATTCTATGAAGAAGAAATTAAAAGACTGGATACTGATAGGAATCTTCCGATTTCAATCATCATAGGGGATGTCAATGGATTAAAGATAATAAATGATGCGTTTGGCCATGTTAAAGGCGACGAACTTTTACAGAAAGCAGCAGCAGCCATTCAAAGCGCATGTAGAGCAGATGATATTATAGCTCGTTGGGGTGGAAGAAATTGTTGAAAGAATCAAAGACCTATATTCAAAGGAAGATGTTAACTCAATTCGCGTCAGTATTTCATTTGGTTGGGATACGAAGAAAAGCTCTGATGAAGATATTCTGAGTGTCATAAAAAGTGCTGAAGATTTAATGTATAAATATAAAATTGTTAAGAATGAAGGTAACAGAGGTAATACTATTTTAACAATCATTAATACCTTGCATGAAAAAAATCCAAGGGAAGAACAACACTCTCAGAGAGTAAGCGAACTATGTCAAAATATAGGTAAAGCTTTAAGCTTTTCTGAAATTAAGGTCAGCAAACTCAAGGTTGTGGGTCTCCTTCATGATATAGGGAAAATTGCCATCGAAGAAGGTATACTTAATAAACCTGGAAAACTTTCAGAGCAGGAGTGGAATGAGATAAAGCGTCATCCTGACATCGGTTATAGAATACTAAGTTCGTCTTCTGAAATGTTAGAATTAGCAAATTGTATATTGGCACATCATGAACGATGGGATGGTAAAGGTTATCCAAAAGGGTTAAAAGGTGAAGATATTCCAAAGATATCAAGAATTATTGCTCTTGCTGATAGCTACGATGCAATGACTAGTGAGCGATCCTATCGGAAGGCTTTGAGTGAAGAAGAAGCACTTGTGGAAATCCGGAAAAATGCAGGTACCCAGTTTGATCCTGAAATAGCAAGGGTATTTGTTGAAAAGGTATTAGTCAAGCGATGGGCTTAATGCTTGCCTTCATTTTCTAGGCTCAATTCGAAGTCATTGATACGGAGAACCATAAAACCATTACCAAGATTACGGTCCATCGATACAGCTTCTAGCGTAATATACTGCATTTTCTGTTATTCTCATACTTTAGTCGACTTCAGCCGTGATCAGCGACTTCCATTCGTTACTCTCGATTAAAGGT
>OMOF01000848.1 GCA_900290375.1 Candidatus Desulfosporosinus infrequens | reverse complement strand
ATAGCGTTTAGAAATTCTAAAAAATTTAAGGGATATAAGTCCAGAAATTCCACTTTCCCGACAGGAAACGATGTACCAGGATGGAGCGCCACGCCTAGCAATGACCCTGCGGCAATAATGTGATATTCAGGTGCATTTTCACAGAAATATTTAAGCGAGGTCAAGGCTCTTGGCACTTCTTGAACTTCATCAAAAATGATCAAGGTAGTTTGTGTCCCAATTTTAACACCAGTTTCAATTTGCAGTGCTGTGATAATTCTTTCTATGTCAAGATTGCCACTGAATAAGCTTTCCATGCGCTCATTGTTATCGAAATTAATATAGGCATATTTTTCATAATTAGTTTTACCAAATTCCTTCATTAGCCATGTCTTACCGACTTGTCTAGCACCTCTAATAATTAGGGGCTTTCTATTCTTAGAATTTTTCCAGTTGACTAAATCGTTCATTGATTTTCTAAACATAATATCACAATTAATCACCAAAGTGGAACAACTATTGTTAGTAGATAACATTATTTATAAGGACTTATTGGAGAAATATAGAGTTATTGATGGGATGTGTGTGATCTATGAACATAGCATATATTCGCGTTTCGACCGTAGATCAAAACGAGGATCGACAAATAAAGGCGATGAAAAAAGAAAATATAGAAAAATACTTTACTGAAAAAGTAAGTGCAAAGGATGCGAAAAGGCCCAAGTTACTTGAAATGATTGAGTTCGCTAGGGAAGGCGATGTTATTATCATTAAAGACTTTTCTCGGTTAGCCAGGAGTACGCAGGATCTACTAAATATCGTGAAGCAACTCGATGACAAAGGTGTTAAGTTAAAATCTCTCAAAGAGAATCTTGACACGAACACCAGTACAGGTAAATTGATGTTGACAATGATCGGGGCTATAAATGAATTCGAAAGAGCGAACATGCTTGAACGGCAGCGCGAAGGAATTGCGATTGCAAAGGCAAAAGGACTTTACAAGGGACGCAAACAAGTCGAGAGGCCAGATAATTGGGAAGAAGTTTATCCACGGTGGAAAACTAGGGAATTGACAGCCGAGAAAGCTATGGGTCTGTTGAATCTTAAACGAAATACGTTTTATAAATTCGTGAAAGAAGTTTCAAAGTAGCCCATAGTTTTATATGTTAAAATATACATAAACAAATCTTTTATAGCTTACAGAAGAACCGAAAAATGCTCATGATTAGATTCGTAGGCATTCAGCATCATTTCAAAAAAGTAGGTTCTAGCAAATTTCCAGCAAGGGATTAACAGTTTTTCAGCAAAGTGAATCGCACATTTTTAGTGGAAAATCAGCCTTAGGAATAAATATTTCTAACGTTGATTTTCTGCTATTTTGATGATAAATATCTGCATTTTCTGAAATAGACTCGCTATTTACTAGGGCTTCAGGTTCTTTCTTTGTGCTAACACGTTGACGTTTTTATGCTAAATTGGGTGCTAAAAAAAAATTCCATTCCAAAACTGAACCCCTTAAATTGCCTTACGGGAGTTCTCGGATTCGATGAGTGCCGAAGCTCAGGCGACGGAAATTACTGAAGAAGAATTGATGAACGAACCGGAGCAAGTCCGGGAGGAAATGTGGAATGAACGAAAAAAGTAATGCCTTAAGAAGGCCCAGTACCAGCGCAGCTATCACCAGGGGCAAAGTAAATGGATAATACTAGTTAATTCCCAGATCAAAGTACCTTAAAAGTTGTATAATATTCCTAACATCAAATTCGCATTGGTAGGATTAGCGGAAGTTGATTTTGTTCAGCTTAAAGGGGTCCAGGAGGAGGTTCTAACGTAATTAAGTTGACTAGTTAAACACCTATCTATGAGGGCATTTGAACATTTAAGCGGTATTTCTTATTATATAAACGAGCGAGTAAATGAATGAGAAGGGATTGAATGCGTTTATGATAAATCAGCGCGAAGATTTTACTTATCGGCTTTTAATGGATGCAGGTATTAAAAAAGGGTTCCGGGTACTGGATGTAGGCTGCGGTTCCGGAGATGTAACTTTATTGGCAGCAGCAATTGTGGGCGATGACGGCGAAGTAATTGGTTTTGATACAAACGATGCAGCACTTGACATAGCTCGGAATGCCGCTGTCGAAAGGCACATTCTTAATGCAAAATTTATTAAGGCCGAAATTAGCGAGTTGCCGCAAGACATTGGGCGGTTTGATGCGATCATTGGACGCAGAGTTCTGATGTATCAACCAGATGCAACTCACAGTGTTAAGAGTCTTCTGCCATACCTGAAAACAAATGGGTTGGTTGTTTTTCAGGAGAGCGATTCAATGGGATCATTTAAGAATAAGGATTTACCGCTACAT
>OMOF01000849.1 GCA_900290375.1 Candidatus Desulfosporosinus infrequens | reverse complement strand
TAGAAATAGAGAATTGGGAAGATCATATTGTCTATATTCCTGATAGTGATGCACGTCCAGGACATGATAGAAGATATGCCTTAGATGTTACAAAACTAAAATCACTTGGATGGTCTCCTTATTTTACTCTAGATACTGGATTAAGAGATGCTGTAAATTGGTATAAAGAAAATACATGGTGGTTTGACTAATGTTAGATACGAACCCATATAAGGACATTGTGCGCAGAGCATATAAGAAACTACTTGATAGACAACCCGAGCCTGAAGCTTTAGATAATTATGCTATGTTAATAGCAAGTGGAAGAATAACAGAAAGACAGTTACACGATATTATTGAAAATAGTCCAGAATATAGAGATAAAAATAAGTTCTTAAGTTTTGTTAATTCAGAACAAACAAAATCTTCAATAGCTTATATTCAAGAAATTTATGTTAATGATTATTGGAATGCTATTGAGAATATGATAAACTTTAAGAAAATTGACCCAAGTATTCAATCAATAATTATTTATGATGATACGATTAATGAATTAGCTATAGAAACTTTACAGAAAGAAGGTGCAGTAGTAAAATATTCTAAATGGTTAGATGATTTACCCAGACAGAGAAACATTGCTCTTCAAGAAGCTAGACGTGTTGGAGCAGAATGGGTTATATCAAGTGACCCAGACGAGCATTTTAGTATTCAGTTTATTTCATACATTAGAAATATTATATATGCTGCTGAACAACAGAATTATGATTTACTAAAAGTTAATTGCCATGATTTTGATAAAGATACAGAAGTCGAAACAGACACAACATATTATAAAGATCTTGTATTTAAACTAAAACATGGAGTTTGTTTCCAAGGTTATGGTAATTTACCTACTTGGCATGAGGGTGTTGTTGGTTTAAAGAATGCTATTAGAATAAACCCAACAGCTTATTACACACACTTTAAATCTAGAAAAGAACGGCTAGAACACCACGTTCAAGGAATGTTCATAGTGGGTGGTGGACCTAACTTAGGTGCTGAAAATACTACTTGGGTTGAACTTAGACAAATTACTGATAAAATAGGTATATGTACATGGGAGAGCTTTAATAAGTTATTTAAAGATGGA
>OMOF01000851.1:1054-1498 GCA_900290375.1 Candidatus Desulfosporosinus infrequens | reverse complement strand
AGTATAATTGGGTAGATACTTGGCCTGTTAGCCCTAACTCTGTTTGGATGCAACGAATTATTAAAGAAGCGGACCATGAAACCAAAAAACAATATCAAGAGATATTAGCAAAAACCAATCAGATATTTTCTCAAAAAGATCTGAGCGTAAAACATGAAATCTTAGTGGCAAATAACAATTACGTCGATATTGCAGAAGCTCTTATTGATTATGCAAAGAAAAATTGCATCAAGTTAATCATTATGGGTACGCGAGGACCTACCGATTTAAAAGGTTTGATTTTTGGAAGTTTTGCACATTCAATGCTTAGCAAGTCTCCAATACCAGTATTGTTAATCAAAAAGCTACCTCAGAGTTTTATCGAAAGTTTCACATCAGGCTGTAATATTAGTCAATAAGCACTAACAAACCATAGCTAAGCAAGTCACCAGGCTGGAAATAAGT
>OMOF01000851.1:0-1044 GCA_900290375.1 Candidatus Desulfosporosinus infrequens | reverse complement strand
AGAGGAATTTTTCCTAAAAGGGGGGTATTTGCCATGAATGATTTTTCGTTTAAGGTACTGCTCTACTCCGATGGGTCAGTTCAGGCATTTTCTGCTGCCGTTTACACTGCCATCTTATTAAAAAATATTCCCAATATACAGTTAACTATCCTACAGGGACAAGAATGTCATGCAGGAGCTATGGGGACAGAATATAGTTGGAGAGAGTTGAAGTCGAAGTACAAAAGATATTATTGGGGATGTTCGGCGGAGACAGAATATAGTTGGAGAGATACCTGGCCAGTTCGACCTAACTCAGACTGGATGAAACGTGTGCTCGCTGAATCCAATTTAGAAACCAGAAATCAGTATGATCGAATACTTACCAAGACCAACGAAATATTATTAAAGAGAGGGCTCAATGCCCATCATCAGGTCTTATGTACTAATATCAGCATATCCGACAAATCCGATACTGCAGATATGATCATTGAATATGCCTCAAAAAATTCATTTGATTTATTAATTATGGGAACACGTGGTCTTCCTACTTTGAAAGGGTTAGTTTCTGGTTCCCTAGCGAAGAGGGTGCTAAACAAGTCCACTATACCGGTGTTGTTAATTAAGAAGCTTCCTCAAGAATTTATCGATANNTGTAATCTCAAATGAGATCATACTAATGACGAGTGGTCAATCTAACTACGTTCAATTCTAAATCTATTCGGCCTAAAGTAAATGAGCAGAAGACTTATTATAGTAGTCTGCTCATTTACTTATTTAAAAATATACCGCCCCCATATTTTTCTCCAAACGTTAAGGATAACCTATCCTTTGTATGGTAAACTACAGGTAATCACCTGGAAATACTTTAGTGTGGGGTTGATTTTTGATGGACCTGAAAAACTCTCGAGCCGTGGAATACTGTGATTCCTGACATCGGGAGTTTTTGAATGTAATGATGACAATAATGAAGGTGACAAAGGAGGCAGAAAAGTGGGAGAGAACAACAAACATAACACCTATAACAGCTTATTCCATTGGCATAGTTTTAGATTGAAATTAGTG
>OMOF01000852.1 GCA_900290375.1 Candidatus Desulfosporosinus infrequens | reverse complement strand
TTGTAAGGTTCAACAGTTCAGGGGTCTATCAGATCAAAAGTGAACGGTGCTGAACTTGTCAGCGTCCCCCTAAAGTCGGCGCAGTGGCCAAGCATATCTTTTAAAGAACCCTATCTCAGCTTTAGATTCAATTCTAAGGGACGAAATACTTTTACTGATAAAATTTAATTTTGCCTCCTGCCCTGTAGTAGCTGCATCTAACAGCTTTCTAGAGGGTCGGAATTTCCTGTCATGACTGGCCTCAGCGTCGAAAATACTTCCAATTCATGTAATTTTCGTTGTAAATTGACTAATTAAAAAGAATCATTAACGTTACGTCTTTAATAAAAGATTTTCAATTGTTTATCATTTAGCTCTTTGAAATTTTGTTGTATAGGGTTAGCGAATAATTCGTGCAAAGGAACTTTGTCGAAGATGCAAATGCTTAGTACCTGGAGTATTTCATAAAGGGATTGCTTTAACTGAAATTTCTTTTTAGCTATCGCCACGAGTAGGTATACAGAAATAGCAATCCAAATTTGAATCTTCACTGCATTTTCGGTTCTACCCCAAAAGGATTTGATTTTTAAATGCTGTTTGATCCATTTAAAAAACATTTCGATTTTCCATCGATGCTTATAGAGTTGGGCTATCTCCGTGGCCCTTAGTCCAAAGTTGTTCGATAAAAAAACCAGGACACGATCATTTTCCGCATCGTAGAATTTTATTCTTCGCATCCGAACCGGGAAATCCTTTTGAGCATAAAATCCATTTAGCCGGATTGTCTGGTCGCAGAGAACCCCAGCTAGATTCTTAATAGGCACTGAAGATATCCTGGAAAAGTTGAGATTATCCTTGGCGCGAATAATAAAAAAAGCTTTGGCCTTATGGATTTGGTACAACCGGTCAAATGCAGTGTAGCCGCGGTCTAAGACATAAAAGCTGTCTGGCTGGAAAGTAATATTATCCAGAATATTTATCTCATGGACAGCGGCCGGAGTAATTTGAACGAATTCTGGGATGGCAGTTTTTAAATCCAATTCTACATGTACTTTGATACCACCTTTTGTTCTTCGGAATTTTGCCCAACTAAATGCAGAAAGACACACGTCAATAACGGTTGCATCAATGGAGAAGACATTGTTTTTGAGGTCAACTTGAAGATCACTTTCATTCAGATATAGTGCTTTGGCTTCTTCAATTAAAATCATCGCCATATCTGAAAAGATTCTGTAATTTCTACTTTCGTTTGCGTTTG
>OMOF01000854.1 GCA_900290375.1 Candidatus Desulfosporosinus infrequens | reverse complement strand
ATCCTTCACTGAAAGAAAATCGTTTTTAACCACCCTTCCCTCTTTATAGCTTACAACACCAATCTCTGCGCTTGCGAGAAAGATTATGACGAACCCAATGACACCTATGGTTTTAAGATACCTTAACCATTTCTTGAATGTGTCTGTTTCAATCCCAGTGTTCATTATTTTCCTCCGTGTTTTCGTTAATCCGTGTCCATTATAACTACCTATCTTTATCGTATTCTATAAATTATGAGAATTACCTTTAGGATTTAAAATTCAAAAACTGACTATTATCCTAGGAAAACTGACTTTCTTGTCAATTTCGCTTTATCCTACATTTGGTCACGAATAATAAAAACGTGCAGTAAGCCTGGTAAGGAATAAGAAAGGCTTATATAAATTATTTATTTTCTGTTATGTTTATAAAAATATATAGAAAGTCCAAGCAATGCTAGAGCAATAACAACCATCATTGGATAAGAAGACAACTTGATTCCGATTATGGTCTCCGCGGTCGTAGAAGAAGAGCTCTTGAAATAGACTTGATATTAACTGGTATTGCAAGAAAGAGATACATAATGCTGATTACAAAGAAAACGCCAAGAAGGATTAAAACTTTCCCAATAACGCTCATCTTGAGTTTCGCACCGCAATGAGGACATGTACTGGCTGACTTTGCCACTTCTTTTGAACATGTTTTGCATGTTGTCAATTGGTCTATAGCCACAGTAATCGCCCCTTCTACTTTATTACTTGTTTTTAATTTCTACTTTTTGCACGCTGGAAGCGTGTTTTAACCTAAATTACAAAGGTCCGTTTTACTCTCGTTTTCATCGATTTCCTATAATCTTCACATTCGCATTATAGACAAACTAGACAAAATGGCTACAAGGCCATTCCCCCATCTGTCCTCGCATGGAAGTGCAGTTTTTTGTATACGGTCATGGGTATTGACTCAAGATGACCTTATCATCTCATAACTTCCTTGCAAAATAAGGGGAAACCTATCTCATGAAAATAAAAAGGCCTCTATCATAATAGTAAGGACCTTGCCGTATTCCAACCAACTCATCTATCGACACTCCAAGGCCCGCCGCTAACCGCGTTAACATACGGCTGGGGTGTTATGTGTTTTTCCTTGAACCTCCCTTGATACGTTGAACGGGCATCGGTTTGNNGCTGTGATTTTTCAGCTTCACCTTTATATCCATTCATAAGGACTGCTTGTAAGAGGCTTAATTTTATGGGTTAACCCTCTCATTTACATAGAGGCTTGGAAGTAATATCATAAACCACACGGTTGACCCCTTGCACTTCGTTCACAATCCTCGATGATATGCTATGCAGTAGTTCATACGGAAGGCTTGCCAAATCTGCCGTCATGGCATCTTCGCTCGTTATAGCTCTCAAGATAATGGGATACCCATAGCTACGACAATCCCCGCGAAATCAACACTACTCTTTAACTAAGCCTAAAAGAAAAATGTTATGATTTGTCAATAAAGGGTTTATAATAATAATATCCTAATGAGTTTTGTAAATTAGCGAATATCAACACTGAAATTATTAAGGGAGACTAGAAATGAGTAGAATCCTAAATGTGGGGTTGGACGTTGGTTCAACAACTGTAAAAATAGTAGTTTTAGATAGTTTAGAAAACATAATTTATAAAAAATATTTAAGGCATTTCTCGAACATAAGAAGCACTGTTGTTTCTATGCTTGACGAAGCCAGTTTGACGTTAAAGGGAAGCTTACTAACTTTGATGGTGACTGGGTCTGGTGGATTTCATGTTTCTCAAAAGTTGGACGTCCCCTTTGTTCAAGAAGTCATTGCCTGTACCCGTGCGATAAGGGCTATAATTCCTGATACCAATGTGGCGATTGAATTAGGTGGCGAAGATGCTAAGATGACTTTTTTTGAGGAAACGCTCGAACAACGAATGAATGGAACTTGTGCAGGCGGTACGGGGGCTTTTATTGACCAAATGGCTTCTTTATTGCAAACTGATGCCATGGGTATTAATGAACTAGCTAAGAATTATCAAAATATTTACCCTATCGCATCTCGATGTGGCGTATTTGCCAAAACAGATATTCAGCCTTTGCTCAATGAAGGCATTGCTAAAGAAGATATTGCGGTGTCAATTTTACAGGCT
>OMOF01000855.1 GCA_900290375.1 Candidatus Desulfosporosinus infrequens | reverse complement strand
CGCACGAAGTAGAGATCTGTGTGTCATAACCTTTCCGGCATTAATAGCTAAATTCCTTACTATCTCATATTCAGTTTGAGTAAGCTTAAATTCCTTATCATTGATTGTGATTCGTCGATGCGCTAAATCAATGGTCAAATCTTCAAATTGTAACACAGGCTGTTCTCCGTCAACAATAATATGACGCATTGCCGCTCGTATGCGGGCTAACAATTCACCCATAGCAAAAGGTTTTGTTACATAATCATCCGCCCCAGCGTCAAGTGCGGAAATCTTATCTGTCTCTTGTTCTTTGACAGAAAGAACGATCACGGGTACTTTGGACCATTCTCGTAGTTGACGAACGACTTCTAATCCATTAATATCGGGTAACCCTAAATCCAGAATAACTAAAGCCGGCACGAATATAGTTATCGCGTCTAGCCCTTCCTTACCTGTCCTGACGTCTTTTACAACGTACCCATGACCAGTCAAAACTACCCTCAAAAACCGGCGAATTTGTGTTTCATCATCAATTATTAAAATACGCGGTCCAATGTTTCCCATCTCAAACAACACCTTCATTCATATCCAGAGCTTTACCGATTGAATCAATTGGATAAAGGTAAGGTGAACATAATTGTAACCCCACCGTTCTTATTATTGTTAGTGTTTAAATTTCTCACCATGCGGATCAATCATTCTTTTGTAGAGAGCTAAACTAAGTCCCGTCCTACTCGCCTGAATGGGGAGCTGCGTCGATAACATTAAGGAAGTCGCCTGGTCGGCACCATAGGCCTTACCGTCACTAAGCCTTTGTATTAACTCTTCATGCGAAATTTTACAATTCCAGAATATCAATCATTTTGACTTGAAACGCAGTTTCTAATATTTAGTTAGGACAGTTTTCCGCACCGTAACCCCTATTAGTGAGCTATTATGATGTCTCAAAGATTGTTACTCGTTATTAAAATTCCTCCGCTTTCATAATAATAACAGCAATCAATCTTCCTGCTTCTTTCTAACAGTAACTTTGTCTGATAAATAATAGTCCAGTACATCCGGCTCATTATTTTCCATAGGTTT
>OMOF01000856.1 GCA_900290375.1 Candidatus Desulfosporosinus infrequens | reverse complement strand
AGGAGCAACAGGAGCAACAGGAGCAACAGGAGCAACAGGAGCAACAGGAGTAACAGGAGTAACAGGAGTAACAGGTGCGACAGGGACTACGGGAGCTACAGGGGACACAGGAGCGACAGGAGCCACGGGTGCCACAGGAGTAACAGGAGCGACAGGGGACACCGGAGCATCAGGAGCGACAGGAGCGACAGGAGCGACAGGAGCCACAGGAGTAACAGGAGCCACAGGAGGNNGAGTAACAGGAGCAATAGGAGCAACAGGAGTAACAGGAGCAACGGGAGTTACAGGGGACACAGGAGCGACAGGAGCAACGGGTGCCACAGGAGCTGGTAGTACATTAGCTTCCACCCAAGCCAGTACGTCTTTAAGTCTTCCCATTACTACTCAAGTATCTGTTCTGTCCCTTGGAGTAACAACTACGACAGGGCAGACATTGAAACTGGATTCCATGGCAGAAGTAGAAATAACTACAACAGCAAGCGCCAACTATCAATACACTATTGACTATGAACTTTTCCTCGATGGATCATCAATTGCTACAATAACAGTTGAAAAACAAACCGACAGTCAAACAGCAACTTCTCGTCTGTTTGGCGAAATTCCTAACATGACATGGATTGATACTCCAGCCGCAGGATCTCACACCTACGAAATCAGAATTACAGTTACGGGTACAAACCTTACAAGTGCAGTTGCACTTACAAGAGCATTAAATGCCATTGCCTTCGGATAGGTCATTACTAGAGAAGGTTCTATAGAAAGAGGAGCCCTTTGAGGCTCCTCTTTGCTGAATATAGTTGGATATGCTCTCACCTTCAATATGTTGAATACCATAAAGTATAAATAAAATAATATTCTATGAGGTGACAAAAACGATGGCTGATAATTCCATAACCATCAGTTTGTGTATGATTGTTCGTAATGAGGAAAATACCATTGCCCGGTGCCTTGATTCAGTGAAGGGAATTCCTGATGAAATAGTGATTGTTGATACGGGTTCCTCAGATCGTACGAAGGAGATTGTCAAAGAATACACTGACAAAATATTTGACTTTACTTGAATTGATGATTTTGCGACTGCTCATAACTTTGCTTTCAGTCATGCCACAAAGGAATATACTCTCTGGTTGTATGCTGATGACGTTATTTCTTAGACAATGGGTGGTTATTATCTGTGCAAAACTCTCGAATTTTAGCCAGAACATAGTCCAGCATCCCGAGCTTTAATCCAGGATAGACACCGATCCAGAAAGTTTGCCTCATGATCAGATCGGTATTTTTTAATTCTTCGACGACACGATATCCTTGGCCTGTGAGTCGCAGTTCATCGAAGCAGGGATGTTTTATGAGGTTGCCAGCAAAGAGCATTCGGGTTTGAATCCCATTACGCTCTAAATAAGTTACTATTTGCTCACGCGTAAAACCGGCATTTTCCTTAATGGTTAAGAGAAAACCAAACCAACTCGGAGTGGAATTGGGAGTAGCTTCCGGTAGGATAAAGCGGTTAGCTAAGTCGGCAAGCCCTTGGCGCAGGATTTGCCAATTGAGTTGGCGGGCTTGGATGAACTCAGGTAATTTCTCCAATTGGGCGCAGCCAATAGCCGCCTGTAGATCCGTAGCCTTGAGGTTATAGCCAAAGTGCGAATAGACATATTTATGATCATAGCCGTAAGGGAGTTCGCCGAATTGTCGAGCAAAGCGCCGCTGGCAGGTATTGTCCTGTCCTGGTGGACACCAACAGTCCCTTCCCCAATCACGAAATGATTCGACTAGGCGTTTTAGTTGGGAATCATCAGTATAAACCGCTCCGCCTTCACCCATGGTTATATGATGGGGCGGATAGAAACTCGAGGTCCCTAAATGCCCGAGTGTGCCAGTATACTGCCATCGGCCCTGATAGTAATACTTTGAACCAAGAGCATCACAATTGTCTTCAATTAACCAAAGTTGGTGTTGATCACAAAAGTCTTTAACAAATTGCAGGTTGAACGGGTTACCCAGAGTGTGGGCGAGCATCACTGCTTTGGTTTTTTCAGAAAGGGCTTTTGCAAATTGACTACAGTCAATATTATAGGTGGGCAGGGTAACATCAACAAAAACCGGAATGGCGCCATACTGAAGAATTGGAGCAACTGTCGTCGGAAAAGCGGCAGCAACCGTAATGACTTCATCTCCAGGTTTAATGCGGCGTTCGCCCAACTCCGGAGAGGTCAAGGCCATAAAGGCCAACAGGTTGGCAGAGGAGCCAGAATTAGTGAGGGAACAATAGTTAACACCCAAAAACTCAGCAAGCCCTTTTTCGAAGCTGGCAGCATATCTACCGGCAGTTAACCAAAAATCCAAAGTCGCCTCGATTAAATTCGCAATTTCTTTGTGATCGAATACCCGCCCAGCGTAGGGAATAGATTCGCCGGGAGTAAAGGGCTGAGCTTGTTGCGCTTTATGGGCTATTTCGTAATGTTTAATAGCGCTTTGGATGACTTGCCTGCGCAGAGAATTTTCCGGATCTTTTATCTCGTTGTTGCTCATATTTTTACTCATGTTTTCGCCTCGCTTAGTTCTTACAGTGGGTGTATTCTGTAATTTGTCGTAAACAGAGGGCTTGGAGATCTTGTTTATCCTGATAAGCCTTATACCACTCAACAACCTTCTCCAGGGCCTTTTCTAGATTCCAACGTGGTATCCAATTGAGTTCCTTTTTAGCCTTAGCACAATCAAGCATTAAGAAGGCGGCTTCATGGAGATGGTTTTTTGGCCCTATTTCATATTGAGCAGTTTTTCCCCATTTGCTGCAAAGCGTCTTGGCGACCCATTCCACGGGTTGGGTATCGGAAGCATCGGGTCCGAAGTTCCAGGCTTCTGCATAACCCGGTCCGTCGGTGTACAATTTCTGGGCCAAAGTAAGATAACCACTTAAGGGTTCTAAGACATGTTGCCAGGGCCTTATAGCCCGAGGATTTCTCAGACTGAGCTTTTCTTCGGAGAGTAAAGCTTGCATAAGGTCTGGAATCAGTCGATCCTGGGCCCAATCACCACCCCCGATCACATTGCCAGCTCGGGCTGAAGCCAAGGCCACTTTATGGCTGGCATATTCTTGAGGATGGAAAAAAGAATTGCGGTAAGCGGCTGTGATTAGTTCGGAACAGGCTTTACTACTGGAATAGGGATCATACCCGCCTAAGACATCATTTTCCCGGTAACCCCATACCCATTCCTTATTTTCATAACATTTATCAGTTGTGACATTGAGCACAGCCCTGATCCCCGGATTAGCACGTACAGCATCCAAAAGGTTAACTGTTCCGAGTACATTGACTGAATATGTTTCCACGGGGTTTTGGTAGGATTTACGGACCAAGGTTTGGGCAGCCATGTGAATGACAATATCGGCCTTGGCAGAATGAAGGGCCTGGGTTAAGCTTTCCTGGTCACGGATGTCAGCAAGTGTTGAATCCGTGATTTGGTCAATCTGGCAAATCTCAAACATGCTGGGCTTTGACGGAGGGGACAAGGCATAACCGATCACCTGCGCTCCCAAACTGGAGAGCCAAAGGCTCAACCAGGATCCTTTGAAACCAGTATGACCTGTGAGAAATATGCGCTTGTTTTGCCAGAAATTTTGATCAATGTCCATATTCTTGCACTCCATAGAGAATGATTTGTGTATTATATGAGACTGAGCTTCAAAGTGACAAACGAGACGCGAAAGAGTGCGGGAAGCCGAGTCTTCTTTATCTCTAAGGTTGTCTGGAGTTTGTACTGACTATCAAGTAGCAAATTGGATCAAGTAGACATAAATTATTAATATCCTGTTGGTGTCATCCTGTTGGTGTCATCCTGTTGGATGGAAAAAAGCAGGAAAATAGAAAGGGGGCATAGCATAAATTTTTCTACTTTGAGCGCAGCGAAAGGAATGGGACTTTCTATGAAATTAAGTGATTATATAGTCTCTTTTTTAGTGCAAAAAAAAATAACCGATGTTTTTGGATATCCTGGAGGGATGGTTATTCATCTCATGGATTCCTTTGATAAATATAAGGATTTCATAAATGCTCATGTATGCTACCATGAGCAGGGTGCATCTTTCTGTGCCTGTGGGTATGGACAAACAGCTAATTTGCCTGGCGTGGCCTATGCAACAAGTGGCCCAGGTGCAACCAATCTTATTACTGGGATAGCCAATGCTTTTTTTGATTCCATTCCTTGTATCTTTATTACGGGTCAGGTTAATACCTATGAGTCAAAGGGCGATTTACAGGTGCGCCAAAAGGGATTTCAGGAAACAGATATTGTCAGTATTGTAAATTCAATTACGAAATATTCTGTACAGATCACCGAAGCAGAAAGGATTCGTTATGAATTAGAAAAGGCCTTTTTCATCAGCATGGATGGTCGTCCGGGACCTGTTCTGTTAGATCTTCCAATGAATATTCAGCGTGCTGAGATTGATCCAGAGAAATTGCCTGGTTATAGTCATAGTCCAGATCCTAAACATACCTACGATTATTTTGATGAGATGGAAACTATCCTACACGAATTAACACAAGCAAAGAAACCAGTGATCATTGCTGGTGCTGGAATCCGAAGTGCAGGAATGACCCAAAAGTTTGAGCAATGGATTCAAAAAGTAAAGATTCCCGTCATAACAACAATGATTGGCATAGATTGTATTCCCTCTGATTCTCTCTACTGTTTTGGATTTTTAGGCACATATGGTCATCGTTTTGCCAACTTTGCTTTGGCTAAGTGTGACCTAATAATATCGATAGGCTCTCGTTTGGATTGCAGGCAAACTGGTAACGACAAGACGATTTTCGCAGAAAGTGCCAAATTGATACGTATAGAGATCGACGAAGGTGAGGCAACTAACAAAATTAAAGTGGATGAGCGACTTCTTTTATGTGATATCAGAAAACTGCTTACTGCAATAAATTCAGATGATCGGTTTAAATTCCAGAATAGATATGAGAGTTGGTTGGATGAATGTCGCTTTCTTAAATTACAGCTTTCCGATATAGATAACGAGCTGATGAATGCTTTAATTAAACAAGTCAGTAGCTATATACCCAAAAATGCGGTTATTACTACAGATGTAGGTCAAAATCAGGTTTGGGTTGCTCAATCATTCCAAGTAAAATCGGGACAAAAGGTACTATTCTCAGGCGGTCATGGTGCCATGGGGTATTCATTGCCTGCTGCCATAGGAGCATATTATGCTAGTAAATGGCCTGTTTTCTCTTTTAATGGAGATGGTGGCTTACAAATGAATATACAAGAACTGCAATTTATAGTTAGAGACCAGCTAGATATTAAAATTTTAGTAGTGAATAATCATTCTCTTGGGATGATACGACATTTTCAGGAAATGTATTTAGATTCCAATTTTGTGCAAACAACTTCGGGTAGCGGTTATACTACCCCTGATTTTTGTAAGGTTGCTGCGGCTTATGGTCTTAAAGTATATACCATAACGGATTTAGGTGATTGTGAAACTCTTGTAGAAATTTTTGGTTGCGCAGGCCCTGCTCTGATTCAGGTGTTGTGTCAGGATAAGACCTATGTTTTTCCAAAGCTTTCCATGGGGAAGCCTATCCACGACCAAGACCCATTATTGGACCGAGAATTATTTAACAGGTTGATTATTGACGAAGGGGCATTGAATTGATGTGAAAACCAATTCAATGCCCTTTGGTGTGAATTCAATTTCGACACTTCAAAGACGAGCGGGATCGATGTTGTTTTTCTGTCCTCGATACCATTGATAAAGTTCATTGATGGCGGTATCCATAGCTGTAAAGGTGTAGCCCCCTATTTCTTCGAGCCACACCTGGTTATCTCCACTGTATTCGGGTCCTAAACCTGGGCGTGCCACCTCAATAGCAAGTTGCTTGTCAGCTGCCTTGAGGACTTTGCCGGCGAGGGTCCGTAAGTCATAGACTTGACCGGAACAAATATTATAAGCTTTTCGTTTGGGTTCGTTTTCGATAAACCAGGTCATGATTTGTACTAAATCATGGATATATAAATAGTCAAAATTAACATTCTGCCTGATGGTAATAGGCATTTCCCAGACAACTCGACAACAGGCATGCGAAATAAAGCGGAGCTCCCAGTCTTCATATTTGCCGAAAACACCGAATAGGCGCAAGTCATAAATGTTCGGAGCGCCTAAAGAGTATTTGGCCATAACATATTTGGAGAAACCATAGGGGTCGATCGGCACATGGTTGTCGAAATAGCCTTCCGGCATCTTCGAAAGGTAATAACGGCGGTCATATTCCGCCCCCGATCCAAAATAATACATTTTGCCGTAAAGCTCATGACTACGTGCTAGGTTAAAAAACATCCGCAAATTATTAGGCAGAACCTCGTGGATATCCCGCTTGGCATTCCGAGTAGCATTTTCGCTGGCTGTATGAATTACGACATCAAAATTCTGATCGACCAGGAAAGTATGGACGACGTCTTCATCTAATAAATCCAGTTCTGTGTGCGAAGGGGCGATAATTAAATATTTGTCTGCCAACTGTTCTTTTAGATTGCGGCCGATGAAACCGGAGCTGCCGGTGATTAGAATTTTTTTCATAAATTCCTCCTCACCAGATTTTCCAGGGGGCTTGATTGGTTTGCCAAAGTTGTTCTAACAAATTTTTATCTCTTAGAGTATCCATTGGTTGCCAAAATCCGGCATGCTCATAGGCTTTGAGTTGCTCGGCCTTAGCTAAGTTCTCCAGAGGTTCCTGTTCGAAGAGGGTCTGGTCGCCATCTATATAATCAAAAATGCCCGGTTCCAAGACAAAAAATCCTCCATTAAACCAGGCCCCGTCACCACCGGGTTTTTCTGTAAATGATTTAACGCTTTGCTCACCATCTATTTGTAAGGAACCAAAACGGCCCTGAGGTTGGACAGCTGTAAGGGTGGCAAGTTTTTTGTGCCTTTTGTGATAAGCCAACAAGTTAGGAATATCGATATTGGCAACACCATCACCGTAAGTGAGCATAAAGGTCTCCTTGTTAAGGTAGGGCTGAATCCTTTTGATCCGGCCTCCGGTCATAGTGCTAAGGCCTGTATCGATCAAGGTCACGTGCCAAGATTCTGCGGAATTCTTGTGAATCTCCATGCCTTGGGTGCGTAGGTCAAAGGAAATGTCGCAGTTGTGCAGGAAATAATTATAAAAATATTCTTTAATAAGATAGCCTTTGTAACCTAAGCAGACCACAAAGTCATTAAAGCCATAATAACTATAAATCTTCATAATGTGCCAAAGAATTGGTTTGTCGGCAATTTCAATCATTGGTTTTGGTTTGAGATGGCTTTCTTCGACAATACGGGTGCCAAAGCCACCAGCCAGGATTACGACTTTCATTGGCAATAGATTCCCCTCTGCTTTCGCTCATGTGTGACTGTCCTACCCAACGTTACAGTTCAGTCTATGATAGGGGAGATTTAAAAGTTCATAATCAAACACGGTTTTCAGGACATATAGTATAAATGAAGATGGTCGCAGCCATTAAGTTTATATGAGGTGAATTGAATAAATGACAACCAGCATAATCATTTTAAACGTAAACCAATTAGCGGTTACGCAGCAGTGTATAGAGAGTATTCGCCAGAACACACCGGAACCTTATGAGCTGATTGTGGTTGACAATGGGTCTACTGACGGTACGGTTGAATACCTGAAGGGTCAAGTGGATATCAAAGCTGTGTTCAATTCCAGCAACTTCGGTTTTGGCAAAGGGTGTAACCAGGGCCTAGAGGTGGCTAGCGGTGATAATATTTTATTCTTAAATAACGACACAGTCGTGACAGTAAACTGGTTAGGGAATATGCTCCGTTTGCTTTATAGCCAGCAGCAAATAGGTCTGGTAGGTCCAGTTAGCAATTGCGTAAGCGGGCATCAGCAAATCAATGTGACTTATGCAGAGCTATCGTGTCTGGCTGATTTTGCCCGGGAATATTGCGCGAAAAACGCCGGCGGTTACCGGCGAGTATTTCGTTTGGTTGGGTTTTGTCTGCTGGTCAAGAAGGAAGTCATTGACCAAATAGGTGGCTTTGATGAAATGTTTGGGTTGGGCAACTTTGAAGATGATGATTTCTGCTTGCGGGCAGTGCAGGCCGGTTTTCATTTGATGATTGCCCTCGACTCGTTCGTACATCATATTGGACAGGTGACTTTTAACAGTGTGCGGGAGGCTGGCTTTAACCGACTGATGGAAGAAAACAGGGAGAAAGCTATTGCCAAATGGGGTTTTAATATTGCTAATTACCTGCATAATTTACAGCCCGAAACTGCGGCTAAGCTGCGGGGCGACGACCTCCATCACAATCTGCATATCTATGAAGCACGCTTAGAGGCTGGGGACGAATTTGCACCCCTGGATCTCTATGATTTTGCCAATGAACTCTTGAATCACCGCCAAGACGAACAGGCAGTAGAATATTACGAAAAGTTTCTAGCCACCGGTCAAGGGTCTATTGAGGATAAAATTACCGCATGTGGAAATGTAGCCGACCTCTTTTTATGGCGTGGCGACCAAGAAAACATGAAGAAATATATTTTTCGGTCGTTTGAGTATGATACGCCGCGCGCAGAATTTTGTTGCCGTTTAGGCTTCGCGGCTCTAAAGGCAGGAAATTATAAAGAGGCTATAGTTTGGTACAAAATAGTTGCGCATCTAGAAATGCCCGCTGATAACTGTGGTCCTATTAACCAGGCTTGCTGGACTTGGCTACCACATCTACAATTGGCTCTTTGTTATGATCGTGTCGGTAAGCAGGAATTAGGCTACCGCCATAATGAGTTCGCTCGTCATTTCGTGCCGCAGGATACCCGGGTTCTGCATAACAGAACGTACTTTGAAGATATTCTGGGGCCAACAAGAACGGCCGAAATAGATCTGCAAGTTCAGGCCGAATTGTGCCAGCAGTGACCCGCAGAGAAAGAGGGATTATATTGGTCAAAGTCAGTGTCTTAATACCAACCTATAACCGCGAAAATTTTTTGAGGCTTGCCTTAGAGAGCCTGGTAACACAAACCAGCAGGGATTTTGAAGTCATAGTTTACGATAATGCTTCCACTGATGGAACTAAAGCTTGTGTGGAGTCTTTCGTTGATCGCCTGCCTCTGGTGCGTTATGTTCGCCAACCAGTAAACGTGGGTTACACCGCCAACTGTATAGATTGCTTGAACAACGCCGAGGGGGATTACGTTAAGTACTTGTTTGATGATGATCTATTAGAGCCCGAATGTATTGGGGTTATGGCAACCTGCCTCGACGATCATCCAGAGGTGGCTCTGGTTACCTCCAAACGAACCAGGATTGATGAAAACGGCAATCCCTTGCCGGACATTCCGGCAACCCGTGGGGCCACAGCCTATGATACTCTTTTTACCGGGAGAGAGCTCATCGAAGAGGTGTTGAAGCAACGCCTCAATTTTATCGGGGAGCCCAGTACAGTAATGTTTCGTAAAAACCTGTTATATGAGCCCTTTGGTACCCTTGCCGGTAATTCTTTTATTGTAAATAGCGATATCGCCTTGTGGTTTCAACTTTTGACCCGGGGGCAGGCAATTTATCTAGTCAAGCCTTTAAGCTGCTTCCGAATTCATTCGGGTCAGGGCCAGCTATTACAAGGCGTGGAAATTAGAGGTTCCTTGGAATGGGTAATTCTAGTCAGAGAAATGAGGCGTTTAGGTTATCTGCAAGATAGTCAGTTGTACCAAGACGTTTTAAATCTCAATCTGTTTCATCTCCAGAGATTACTACCGGGTATACCGGTTGGTCAGGAAGAGTGGAGGACAGCATTCTTAAAGGAAATTTGCTGGATCGAAGAGGAGCGGGTACGTGCCACGGGCAAGGTTGCAAGTCTGGAGGAAAAATATCCTGCGAACAACAAGGTCTCGATAATCATCCCGACTTGTAATAATCTGGAGTTAACTAAGCAATGTATCGAGTCAATATTCCGTACCCTGCCAGCTTCGAGAGTTGAAGCCGAGATAATTGTGGTGGATAATGCTTCCACAGACGGTACAAAAGATTACTTGGAGGGCTTGGGGCAGCAAATTCATGTGGTTAACAATACCTCTAATCTGGGATTTGCAAAGGCCTGTAATCAGGGAGCTGACATAGCCACGGGAGAGTACTTGCTGTTATTAAACAATGACACAATCGTGTTGGGTGATTGGCTGGTTCAGATTCTTCAGCCTTTGCAAGATGAGTCCATAGGTATAGTTGGCTGCAAGCTGATCTATCCCAACGATACAGTGCAGCATGCCGGAGTTGGTTTCAACGATACCCAGGGCTGGCCAGAGCCAGTTCACGTCTACCGGGGTTACCCTAGGGACGCAGCAGAAGTGACCACTGCCCGGGAAGTACAAGCGGTGACCGGAGCTTGTATCGTGATGAAGGGGAAATTGTACAGTGCTTGTGGCATGCTTGACGAAGGTTATATTAATGGCTTGGAAGACATTGATTTGTGTCTCAAGGTCACAAGCAGTGGCTTCAAGATTTGGTATGAACCAAAGGCGGAGGTCTTGCATCTAGAATCCAGGACGCCGGGGCGCTTTGAATATGCCTGGAAGAATATTAGCCGCTTTCGTGATACCTGGGAGGGCAAAGGAATTATTGATATTGATACCCAGGTATCTGAAGGAGTGTATTTTTGGAAGTGATATGTTATAAGAAACAAAAAATTAGAGCTTGTCATGTTCAAGCTCTAATTTTTTGTTTCTCATTGTTTAGACTGGTTAGCTGGACTAAGATAATCTCTCAAGGCCTCTCGCCACGGGCGCAGGTCAGAAAGGGCATGTAATCTAATGGCTCGGTGCTCTAAGACTGAAAGGGCTGGTCGGTGTGCCGGTCGAGGGAATTCCGTCGTTTTACACGGATTTACGGAGATATCTGCGCCTGATTCTTCAAAAATAGCCTTGGCAAATTCATACCAGGAACATTGACCTGAATTTGTGGCGTGGAAAATGCCGTAGTAATCGGTTTTAATTAAGATTTGCAGGAATTGTGCTAAATCTACACTATACGTAGGAGAACCAACCTGATCATTGACCACATCAAGTTCCTGGTGATTTTGGGCCAGCGACAACATTGTTTTGACAAAGTTTGGGCCGTGTTGGCCATAGACCCAAGATGTTCTGACGATAAAATAACGTGTAGATATCGACTGGACGAATTTCTCACCGGCCAGCTTAGTTTGGCCGTAAATATTAAGGGGATTAGGGATGTCATCTTCATGATAAGGTTTGTTCTTTATCCCATCAAAGACATAATCGGTACTCAAATAAACAAGTTTTGCTTGGTTCTGTTCGACGGCTGTGGCGAGGAAGCGAGTGGCAAGAGCATTTACCTTATACGCTTGGTCAGAATCAATTTCTGCCTGATCCACATTAGTATAAGCAGCACAGTGGATCACGATGTCCGGTCTAATGGTTTGCAGGGTTTTCTCGACCTGTTCCTGTTTGGTGATATCGAGTTCACTGCGGGTTAGGGGGAATACTTGATAGCGTTCCGGATTCCGTTGCAAGAGTACGGTTAAGTCGGTACCCAATTGTCCGCCGGCTCCGGTAATTAATACTTTCATTAATTATGCACCTGCCTGTTTTTCCACCAGTCTTGATGCTTTACGTACCAATGGACAGTTTCTTGAAGCCCAAGGTCGAACTTATGCTGTGGTAACCAACCCAAGCTTTTTTGTAGTTTTGTAGAGTCAATAGCATAGCGGCGGTCATGTCCTAAGCGGTCCGATACAAAGTGGATTAGACTTTCTGGTTTCTCTAGATAGGCTAAGATACGTCTCACAATCTCTAGATTAGTCTGTTCATTCCGGTCTCCGACATTGTAAATTTCGCCAGGTTTTCCATGGTGAAGGACAAGGTCGAGAGCGTTGCAATGATCTTCAACGTGCAGCCAGTCCCTGATATTTAGACCATCCCCATAAATGGGGAGTTTTTGATCTGCTAGGGCATGGGTAACTAGTAACGGGATAAGTTTTTCTGGGAATTGATAGGGTCCGTAGTTATTGGAGCAACGCGTAATATTAATGGGAAGCTGGAAAGTCTGATGGTAAGCGCGCACCAATAGGTCAGCAGCAGCTTTACTGGCCGCATAGGGACTGTTAGGCGCTAAGGGGCTATCTTCGGTAAAACACCCTGTTGCTCCTAGGCTGCCATAAACCTCGTCGGTGGAAACCTGGAGGAATTTCTTGAGGGAATGATTTTTGGCTACTTCTAAGAGGACTAGGGTTCCTAGAATATTGGTGTGAGCGAAAAGGCTGGGATCAGTAATACTACGATCAACATGGGACTCGGCGGCAAAATTCACCAGTGCATCGATGCCATCAGTAAAAAGGGCCTCAACTAAACTTTGGTCACCGATGTTTCCTTGGACAAAACTGTAGTTAGGATGGTTCTCGATGTCCTTCAGGTTATCGGGATTACCGGCATAGGTTAGCAAGTCTAGGTTTACTAGCTGATATTTCGGATAGCGCTGGAGCAGGTAACGTATGAAATTACTACCGATGAAACCTGCACCGCCAGTGATTAAGATTTTCACTATTATCCGCCTTTCATATTGTTAGTTCAGCCTGTTTAAAAGTAGGGTGTCTCAGGTCTTTAGCGGAGAGGATAGGATGCTTCGTAGGCCAGGATATTCCCAAGTCTGGGTCTTCCCACGAGATTCCTCGATCATGCTCGGGGGAATAGTATTCATCCACTTTATAGAGAACCTGGGTATGGGGTTCAAGAGTACAGAAACCATGGGCAAAGCCTCTGGGTACGAGGAGTTGCAATTTATTGGCAGCACTAAGGGTCACCGTGATCCAGCGGCCAAACGTAGGAGAATTCTGGCGGATGTCCACCGCAACGTCAAAGATGGCTCCGGCTAACACGCGTACAAGTTTGGTCTGGGCTTTAGGATTAAGTTGGTAATGGATGCCCCTAATAACCCCTGCATCAAGGGAGAGAGAGTGATTATCTTGCACAAAGTTGTAGTTTAGGCCGGCTTCAATAAAGGTTTTCTGGTTGTAGCTTTCTTGAAAGAAACCGCGCGCGTCGTTGAATACCTGCGGTTCAAGAACTAAGACACCGGGTAGATCAGTAGAGGTTATTTTCAAAATACTCACCTGCTCATTTCCAATTCAAGATCCTTGGCCAGATAGTTGGCCTGAGCCAATGAATCAAAGGTTCCCGCGTCGGTCCACCAACCTGGTAAGATATCAAAGGTAAGTTGATTGCGGGTTAGATAGGCATTATTTACATCGGTAATCTCCAATTCACCTCGGGTCGAAGGCGTAATAGTTTGAATAATATTAAAAACGTCGGGGTCGTACATGTAGATTCCGGTTACAGCGTAAGAACTCTTGGGGATTTTAGGTTTCTCATCAATAGAGACAATTCTCTCTTCCTGTAAGTCGGCGACCCCATAACGTTCTGGGTCAAGGACCTGTTTAAGGAGGACTTTTGCGCCTTTTTGTTGGAGTATAAAGTTGTGGACGAAAGATGAAATATCGGCAGAAAAGATATTATCGCCCAACAACACAGTCACTAAGTCATTTGCGACAAAATTACAGGCTAAGCCAAGTGCTTGGGCGATGCCGCCCGACTGATCCTGAACTTTGTAGGTAAAGGTCACCCCAAAATCACAGCCACTGCCCAGGAGGTTCACAACATCACCCATGTGCTCCTTGCCAGTGATGATTAGGATATCTTTAATTTCGGCTTGTTTTAATCTATAAATTGTGTGATAAAGCATTGGGTATTTGCCAACAGGTAGCAAATGTTTATTTGTTACTTTTGTTAAAGGAAAAAGGCGGGAACCGGTCCCTCCGGCCAAAATAACACCCTTCATTTTCTAGACCTCCATTATATTTCTTGTTGAATATTCCCGTTTCCAATGCTTAGTTATAGTATGTTGGGTTAAGGAAGAGCGTTAATTAAATTAGTACAGCCCCTTTGGCAATGCCAAGGGGCTGTACTGTGGTAAAGAAGATTTCGGAATATTTTATGACATCAAATAGGAAGCTTATTTAAAGACTTGCGTTTTGACACGTAAGGATTAGATGTTTTCCATACAATTGAGCATTGGACCCAATGAAGAGGCCTATTTTAACAGTAACGTAGACAATTGCTGCCGGTCCTATAGGGGCAACTGGAGCCACACAGAAAGCATAAAGTTTGAGGACGCATTAGATTAATTAAATTGAAGTAACAAAATCGAGACAAGTACAATAAAATAAATAAACCCATATGCAAGAAATATATACTTTATTTTACAACGGGCTTATTTTGATAATACTGCATTTGCGGATGTCAGATTGAGTTTTAAGCTCTCAATAAATCCTAATGTAGCAAATAAGCGGTATGACAATAATCAATCCTACAATATTAATAACGGAAGGAGACGGATAAATGGCTTCATTAACGACTGGATTGATCGAGAACACACCGGTCTCCGGTGTAAGACCAACGACAACGTTCAATGTAAGAATCAGCAATGACGATACCATTGCAGTTGCTGTTGAAATTGATGGATTTTTCGTGACAGGGACTACGAAGACAATGTATGTCCTAGAGATTTTAGCATTGGCCCCTGGGGGGGTAGTAACAAAGAACTATTACGCTCAGTTTGATGCTTTT
>OMOF01000861.1 GCA_900290375.1 Candidatus Desulfosporosinus infrequens | reverse complement strand
GGTACTATCGGTGATAAACAGACCATAATTACCCCCTAAGTGGTACGTGTACACGGTCGATTAAACAAGCGAAATTGGATGCAAATAACAAGGTTTAGACTCGGATTTCTAAAGTGGACAACATCTTGATTCATAAAGAATGTTCTAGTACACTAAAAAAGTAATTTAATATTTTTGGCGTTTACCGCACAGACGGAGGCCAGTTTAACTTTCTTGTTTTGACAAGGGGTTATCCTGACCTCTTTTATTTTGTGGTTGGATGAACAACAGGCTTACGACATTAAGACGTTTTGATGGTCTGACTTATTTTAAAATTGCTTGTCAAGTGATTGCCACCTATTTAATGAGGAGGAAGAAAGGAGGTGGCCTTTTTGTGGGAAGTTTCCTTAAAAGAATGAAAGCCTAATGAATCGAAAGGAGGAGACTATGAAAAAACTGTCAACCTTTAAACGAGGAGCTATTTCTATCGCGGGCTGTAAAATTAAGTATAACTTTAAGAAAGGAGACTATTAACATGAAAAATTTAAAAATGTTTCCATTGTGCGGGTCTAAGGCTAAAACAAGAGGCGAGGGTGGACATGATTCGGTAAAATTTTATGAGGTCTCAGAAAGTCCTTATGAAAGAGGATACAAATCAGGCTTATTATTTCAGGAAACTCTTAAGAAATGGTCTTCTTTTCATTCTGAAAAACTCCATGACAGCCAACTGATGAACCGTGTTCAATTAGTAATGAAAAAATCCCAGGCAATGTTTCCTGATTATTTTGAGGAAATCCAGGGTAAGGCCGATGGTGCTGGTATCCCCCGTGAATTGTGTCAAGCAATGATGTGTCCTGAGTTGTTAGGCGAGGAAACCGGATGCTCAACTGTGCTTCTTCGGCGTTCTGACGGCACATTTGTTTTGAGTCACAATGAGGACGATGACTATAATGACAATAACTTCGCAATCACGAAAGTTAACTTAGGCAGTGGAAAATGGTTTGTGACCAATGATTGCGACAAAATGCCTTTTGGTAACGGCTTTTCGTGGAATTCGCATGGTATTGTCAAGGTAATTAATTATTGTCATGTTATTGAGTACAACTTAACTGGGATTCCTCGATATTTTAGTCAGC
>OMOF01000862.1:180-961 GCA_900290375.1 Candidatus Desulfosporosinus infrequens | reverse complement strand
AACGAGGTTGTTGATAGTCTTCTCCCCTCTTGATCTACCGCCCACCAATACAAATATCCGCCAACTGCGATTGCCAAATAGCCATTGGTAATCGTTGGCCCTGAAATACCGGCAGCAGAATCGACTTCTCCATTAGAACCGCTTGTGCCCTCATCAAAAGTTGCTATGAGGGTAGCGTTTAACGAGATTGCATTTCCTGGTAAGTTCCAGTCAGGTTGCGGTTTCTGCAGATCAATTTGCGTCAAGTAGCCCTTTCCGTTGCCATCATAGGTATACTGATAAAGCTCGCTGCCAACCACAACTGGAGTTGTGTTGGAATGTTGCGCCTGACCGTTCCATTTGGGAATTTCAACATAGTACGGAGCGTTATTGTACACTAGCCCGTTAAAATTGGAGTCACTTACGGTATTGTCGCGAAAAACGTCTGCGTCGTGAGTGTAGTTATCAATAGCCCATGCCCTTTGAGGTAAAATGAGAGAAATACTCAGTAGAAGAGCTAGGAAAGTTATTGCCCAAAGTTTTTTTTGCACAAGATTAGAACCACCTTTCTATAAAATTAGTTCAGCCTTTCTTCAAGATAAATAAAACCACCTCATATTTAGTGTGCGTTCACAAAATACGAGGTGGCATATTCGTAACAAGTTTTGATCGTGTTAATAAATTAGGCTTTTCGATGTCTTACATAGAGAACCCGACCGGAAACTGCCGCCAGGACAAGAATAACTACCCCTGCCGCTATCCAAATCCATACATTCCTTGTCGTGCTGGTTTCTTTTTTGAC
>OMOF01000862.1:0-170 GCA_900290375.1 Candidatus Desulfosporosinus infrequens | reverse complement strand
GGCCTGACAGGGTTTTCACTGTCTGTCCGACAGCTGGACTTGATGGGGTGGTAGTGGATGATGTATTTTTTTTGCTTTGCTGTATAGGCGTTGAAGCTGTTGTCGTATTGGTTTGTGTTGAAGTAGCTTTTTGAGGAAAAGGTTTAGACTGAGACTGTGTTTGAGTCTGG
>OMOF01000866.1 GCA_900290375.1 Candidatus Desulfosporosinus infrequens | reverse complement strand
TTGCCGTTTTATTGTCGCATTTCAGGCGGAAATTCCGGGTGTTTTATGGGTGCAAAACTTCAGTATACTCTTAATTGTAGGGGCTAACGTTAATGCGTTTTGTACGATTTCATGCATATACAAAATCACAGCCTCTCTTATCTTTCTACCTAAATTTCAGAATTCTTTCGGTTATTGACCTACATGTCATCTTTTCTTGTATAAGCTAATGCAAAAGCGCTGAAAGAAAAGACATTACAAGTTGTAAATTGAATATCCTAAGTTACATCAAATCAGCTACGTATTTACCAGAATTTAACTCACCAAAAGCTATTATATTATTATATAGCAGCTTAGTTACTCCTCTATGAACTTTGTGTAAGAAATACGTTAAACTTTATAAAAGTAAATATTTAGATGCTATTCCGACTGTTATACATAGCTAAAACCCCGTTGTATGTCACTTCTTCATGTTAATTCTTTCAACCCTTACCCATCAATGACCGATTTATTTAGTGCGTCTTCGATATCTCCATTATATTAATTTCCATTTTTGTGTAATTATTTCCTGGTCGTTAAACATGAAAAAGGAGCCCTCTTGCTGAGTACCTTGGATCTGTATCGATAACGCACAACAATATCAACCGCTTTCATATTTCTTTCCAAAAACCTAGCCCTTTTTTACTCAAAAATTGCCCCGAGTTCTACGCTTGTTGGGCACACGGCAGAGAAGAAGCGAGAAAATCGAAGGGTATGGGGGGGCATGCGCCTATGATGATCTAACCGCATCCATCAGTCTGAACACTTGCCCACAATTAAAATATCGCCCCACAAATCAATGTGAAGCGATATCTCTGTAGATGTTTTTCTATTCAGCGTTCTCCACTGCATTCTTCTCAGGTTTGCTCCCACTCCTGAAAGCTGAATTGCCCTCTAACCTCTCAATCAAAACCTTCCTCGCAGCCTTATATTCATCGCCAACCATACCGATTTTAACCAGCCATACCCTAAAAGTGAACTTATCATTATCGGTATCCTTGGATTTTGCAGAAGCATGTTTTTGCACCTTGGCACTTTGATTTAATAGTGCTACAAGCTGGGTATAGGCTTTTATCTTTTCTGGACTTGCTTCCCATTTATAAAACTTAAATGCAATAAAGTTATTATCAAATCCAAACGTAATCCCGGGCAACGATCTTCTCCGGCATCCTCCATGCTTTTCTTGAAATCCTCTAAGGTTTCTATTTTTCCTTTATTAATATAGTGGCAAAAATCATCCTCAATAATATTTGCCGCAATGCCTAATGACTTCTTTATAAGAGCCTGTTTGCTGTAAACCATATTAACCAGATTTCTTAAGGTAATGCCAGTATGACCTTCCACCGGAACCGCTACTTCAAAGCCTGTAGTTATTATTTCGGCAGGTTCAGTGGTCTCCTCCACTTCAATCCTTCCATTAATAATACTTTCAAACTCCACCTCTTTGCCTTCCGAAGTAATAATCTTCCCTTCTCGATCAACTGTGTAAGTCTCATCAACCGTTTCGATCTGATAAGCAAAACTCGGTACTCCCATGTACTTTGGCTTTACTCCAAAATGTTCACCTAATGCTTTGACGATTTCTTTTCTTTCCATTATAAAACCCTCCATCTCTTAATTTTCCGTACACCATTAATCACTCTGTATGCACATTAAATCAAGTTAAATGTAGGGTTTCTGGACAAATAAATGAGCAAAGTTTGGACAATTAAACCGCCACCTGCTTACTCATAATGTCCGAGTATTTATATTGTCTACCATTCCTCAAAAATAAAAAGGGAACCTCTCATGAAGTTCCTCTGGTTAGTTAATAGCCCACAAATAATTACGCTAATCATTTACAATCCCATAATTCATTAAGCAATACACCGTCTTCAATTTTCATGTTAACTTTACGCAAGTATTTTAAAAACTCAATAGGAATACTTTCTTTCGAGTTAACTTCATTAACTACTAAAAATTCATTGATTAAAATCTTAATTGTCTTTACATCTTGCCTATTAACTACTTGCATGTTTCCGCCTCTACTTTTTGAAGTAATTATATAGCACTCTAAACTATTTACCTAATTTGATGACAGAATAATATGAATTTAGTGAATCTTAGAGGTTTCTCGCTTTACACTCTAACAACCATTTAATCATCAAAAGGAACCCCTTTCGAAGTTCCTCAATAAATCGTTTCCATAGACTTATTTTTCTAGCATTTTTTTAATCACTTCTTCCGAGAACTTTTCTTTGATCATAATTATGAAATCTTCCCATAACTCGTGCTCTTTAAGAGCTTTGTAGAACTCCTCTTTTGTAATACTTATGGCGCTTGCTTCCTCTACCTGTATAGCGATTCCGAGGGGCCTACCCTCATCTTCTGTGCAGCATAGCTGCTATTCAACGCGCCTTCGTGTCGCACAATCATCCGCATAGCGGATATAATAAAGTCGTCGGAATGCCGGGTCATTCGTATCTTTAGAAGGCATGGACTGTCTCTGCTTGTTTAGTTCCCTTACTATCTTCCAGTCTTGATG
>OMOF01000867.1 GCA_900290375.1 Candidatus Desulfosporosinus infrequens | reverse complement strand
ATGTGCACCGTCTCGGGTGCAAGTGGGGACGGTTCTTGCTTGCATGATACTTGCGTTTTGCTCGTCTGACACGCTTCCTAGACTTGGAATGGAGGAAAAAGGCAGTGCACGGTTCTCGACGTATATGTTGACTCAGGGAGAGTTCTGCTAAACCTAGAATTAGGGGTGATAGCACGAACTCTTATGTTATATCAATGAGCGGTTGATTAGACGAGCGTAACCATGGAAAGAATGGCTAGAGGAGGGGGATTGAACCGATGGCCTATGTGGCAAGGTGGATCGACAAAAGTGAACATGAACGCTTTAATGCTTTTTTGGCCAAGGATTCGAGAGGACATGTGCTCCAGTCTTGGGAGTGGGGAGAGATAAAAAGTCGGACAGGATGGATGCCCTGGCGGTTGATTATTGAAGAAAACAAAGAAATTGTTGCAGTGGCCTCTATTCTGGAACGCAAGATCCCGGTTTTGGGAATGCCTATTTTTTATGCTTCTCGCGGGCCGATCGTGGACTGGAAGAATGTCGCACTGTTGGATTTGGTGTTGGCAGAGATTCGCAAGTTGGCGAAAGCTCGAGGGGCAATTTTTCTGAAAGTCGACCCAGATGTGCCGTCTTCAGAAAGAGAAGTGGAACAGTCTTTACTTTCTAGAGGATTCAGCTCCGCCGAGAGTGGCAAGGGCTTTGAAGGAGTTCAACCAAAATATGTGTTTCGTTTGGATATCTCTCCGGATGAGAAGACATTACTAGCTAATATGCAGCAAAAAACTCGTTACAATATTCGTCTTGCCCAGAAGAAAGGGGTTCAGATCCGGATAGGAACGCGTGAAGATTTACCGGAATTTTATCGTGTCTTAACAGAAACGACAGAGCGCGACCGTTTTTTGGTACGGGCCTATTCTTATTTTGAAGATCTTTATGACTCTTTGGTTCCGGTTGGCTTAGGAGAGTTATTCATCGCTGAGTTTGAAGGGCAAATCATATCCGGAACCTTGGCATTTGTCATGGGAGATAAAGCCTGGTACATCTATGGTGCTTCATCGAACGCTCATCGCAATGTGATGCCTAACTATTTGATTCAGTGGGAAATGATCCGTTGGGCAAAGTCGTTGGGCTGCACGCTCTATGATTTCCGAGGGGTCCCAGGGCATTTAACAGAAGATAATCCGCTCTATGGGCTTTATCGGTTTAAGAAGGGGTTTAACGGAGAGTATACAGAGTTCATTGGAGAGTGGGACGTAGTGTATCGACCCGCCATCTATTTTCTCTGGAACCACTTGGAACCAATCTATTCGGACGTTGTAAAAGGAATTATCGGTAAGTTACGGCGAGCTCGGAGGGGATAGGGCCATGTCTGAAACTTGGATCGAAGTTGACCTTGATGCCATCGTGGGAAATTATCAAGAAGTTATAAAGCACCTCTGTCCTGGCGCGAGATGTATGGCGGTGGTGAAAGCAGATGCTTATGGACTGGGCGCGATCGAGGTGGCGCGCGCCTTGGAAAGAGCTGGATGTGAAGCGTTTGCAGTTACAAGGGTTGAAGAAGGGTTAATCTTGAGAGAGCAGGGAATCAGGGGTCTTATCCTAGTGTTAGGGCCTACCTCGAAAGAAGAATGGCCCAAGGCTATCAGTGCCGAGTTACAGCTGACAATTTCATCGCTGTCCTCGATTACGGAATTGGATGAGATTTATTCGGAAATGGCATTGAACCCAGAACTGAATCCGGAAATTCAGCGGCAGGTCCTAGTACATCTCAAATTAGAGACTGGTATGGGACGAACCGGGTTCCAGCATACTGAAATGGAGGCGCTTGCCATAGCCTTGGCGAATGCTTCCCATGTTCAAGTTGCAGGAATATATACTCATTTTGCTCGGGCAGCTCAAAGGGATAGGAGATATTCGTTAGGGCAATATGAACGCTTTCTGTTCTTAACGGCGCGTCTTGAAGAACTGGGGATTTGTCCGACTTGGAAACATGTCTGCAATAGCGCTGCTTTTCTGGATTATCCCCAATGGCATCATGATTTTGTGCGAATTGGAACATTGCTGATTGGGCATTATCCTGGGCAAGGTTTCGGACAGAAATTAACGTTACGCGACCCTTGGGTTGCTAAAAGTCGAATTGTTCATCTGCGCACAGTCCCCAAAGGGACGGATGTGGGGTATCAAAGCATTTATCGCACGAAGACTTTAACTCAACTTGCGGTTCTCCCTGTAGGGTATGCGGATGGGTTTGGCTTGGCTCCCCATTTCGTACCTCAGGGATGGGTCGACTTTCTGAAAATTGTGACTAAAAACTTTGTAGCTTTGTTTGGTATTTTCCTCGGGCAAGAACGGGTAGAACTGAAAGGTCGGAGGGTTCGTGTGGTCGGAAAAATCGGTATGCAGCTTACAGTGATTGACGTTGGCATGCAGGATTGCGTTTTAGGGGATGAGGTTCGGATTCCTTTACGTCGTACTGTAGCAAATCCTCGAATTCCTAGGAGATATAGCCAAGCGGGACAAATGTTGTCAGAACGGACAATGAAAGAAGGAGTTTTGCCAGCAAATACAGAATATTCCTTTCAATAAAAGAATTGAGAAGTGTGATGGAAAGGAATGTAAGGAATGACCAAAATTCTCGTAGTCGATGACCAACTAGGTGTACGTCGCTTGCTTTTTGAGACCTTTAAAGAGGATCAGCATGAGGTTGAAATGGCCGCGAATGGGGTGGAGGCTCTCCGGTTACTGAAATCATTTGAGCCAGAGCTCATTTTGATGGATATGAAAATGCCTGGTATGAACGGTCTAGAAACATTAGGACAGATTCGTGCCTTGGACAGTCAAGTCGGTGTGATCATGATGACGGCCTATGGAGATACTCAGAATATGGAGCAAGCTAAAGATCTTGGTATTCTGCACTACATGGCTAAACCCTTTGATTTATTTGAGTTGAGAGAACGGGTAAAAATGATATTACCGACGACATAGTTCAAAAGCCTTCGCCACACTATATACTTTTTTGTTAGCTGAAAGGCAGGAAAATCTTCTCGCACGACGAAGTATATGCTGTAGGAAGAGGTGGGAATTATGATTCTAACGACAAATACAACGATCGCCATTCAGTGTTCTCAATGTGGAGAACTAGAATTTCATGCCCTCTCTCTCTTTGCATTTTCTCAGCGGGAACGTAAGAAACTGCTTTGCGATTGCGGTTTTGAGCTTATGTCTGTAACTAGCCGGAACCGTCAGCAGTTCAACGTCACATATGCATGTGCTTACTGTGGGGATACCCATTATTTAAGATTAAACCGCCATGCCATTTGGGGAAAAGCGGCTCTGCCACTTGATTGCCCAGCCGTGGAAGCTTCGGTTGGATATATCGGGCCTAAGCAGAAAGTCACCCAGGCTTGTCATGAGCGTGAAAAATCCATTGGGGAATTGGCAGTAGAGCTGGGTTATGAGGAAGAGTTCGAAAATCCCGAAGTGATGCTTTTTGTTTTAGATCATCTTCACTATCTGGCTAAGCAAGGAGATTTAGGGTGCGCTTGTGGAAATCATCAGTTATCCTTTGAATTATTACCGGATCACATCGAACTTTATTGTGATTGCTGTGAAGCTGTGGGCGTGATCTATGCTGATAGTGCGGATAATGTTCGTCAGATTGAAGGAATAGACTCGATGTATTTGGAAGAGAATAAGACTTGGCTTATTAATAGTCCATTGCGAGGTCAGCACATTTCAAAGACGAACAAGGAGGAAACAAAATGGCGTTAGTTTCGATGGTTGGGTTACTCGCTAAGGCCCAAAAAGAACATTATGCAGTAGGGGCTTTTAACTGCAATAATATGGAGATTGTCCAGGCCATAGTGGCTGCAGCAGAGGCGGAAAATGCTCCGGTTATTATTCAGGCCAGTCAGGGTGCCATAAAGTATGCAGGGATTGAGTACATTTCTGCTTTGACGAAATTGGCTGCCGAAAATGCCAGCGTGCCGATTGCCCTGCATCTGGACCATGGGACAAGTTTTGCTCAAGTTATGCAGTGTGCACGTAACGGATTTTCATCCGTGATGATTGACGGGTCTAAACACTCGTTGGAAGATAATATTGCCTTGACTAACAAAGTAATTGAGGCAGTTCGGCCGCTAGGTATTTCTGTAGAGGGCGAATTGGGTAAAATCGGCGGGACAGAAGATGACATCACTGTCAGCGACAGAGAGGCATTGTTTACGGATCCAGCTGATGCGGAACATTTTGTTCAAGCAACGCAGGTGGATGCGCTAGCGATTGCCATCGGAACGGCTCATGGTCAATACATAGGGATTCCGAAACTTGATTTTGAACGATTAACAAAAATTCGAGAACGTGTTTCAACGCCGATCGTCTTGCACGGATCTTCCGGAGTTCCGGATGAAGCGTTGCGAGAAGCGATTTCTCGAGGTGTCTGTAAAATTAACATTGACACCAATATCCGCGAAGCGTTTGTCAATGCAGCCCGCCTTGTGCTTGAGCAGAACCTCAAAGAAATCGACCCTCGTAAAATGTTGGGTCCTGCTCGGGAAGCTGCAATCGCGATAATCCGCGAGAAAATTCGAGTTTTCGGTAGCAACGGGAAGGCGTAAACTTAGGCATCTTGAATGTGCCTCTATAGAAAGAAGGTAACCTCATGCAGTTCTTTTTGGACTCTGCAAATATTGAAGAAATCAAGCAAGCTTGGGATATGGGCGTCATTGCCGGTCTAACGACGAACCCTAGTTTGGTAGCTAAGGAAGGAAAGGACTTCCACGAACTTCTCAACACAGTGACAGGGATCGTTGACGGTCCTATAAGCGCAGAGGTTATTGCACTCGATTATGAAGGAATGTTGCGGGAAGCGCATGTGTTAGCAGCAATTCATTCGAATATAGTGATCAAGATCCCTATGACTGAAGCTGGCCTCAAAACAGTCAAGAGCTTAAGTGCCGAGAAAATCAAGACGAATGTCACTCTCGTGTTTACAGCAAATCAAGCGTTGCTAGCAGCACGGGCGGGCGCAACCTATGTTAGCCCATTTCTGGGGAGACTGGATGACATCGGTGAAAATGGGCTGAATACGTTGGCGGATATGTGTGAGATTTTCCAAGTAAATGATATCGAAACAAAAATTATTGCTGCTAGTATCAGAAACCCGGTTCATGTAACGGAAGCTGCCAAATTAGGCGCAGATTATGCAACAGTTCCGTTCGGCGTCTTAAGGCAACTATTCCGTCACCCCTTGACAGATGCTGGGATTGAGAAATTTCTAGCGGATTGGAAAAAACTGTAGAAGTTCTTGTTATACATGAGCGTAAATACAGCGTTATTTTTATAAAGAAGACTGCAGTAGGTGGATTTTATTCCTCATTCTGCAGTATAGTTGAAAGCTATCTTGAATTTCGAACATCAACCTTGGCATCTGCTGTCTGAAATACAGATAAGCTGATGCCAACCTTTTTGTGAATTTAAAAGGTTTATGTGGTTGAAAACGTTTTAAAAGTATGTCATCATATTTATTGACAATAAATATGATGACATACTTCTGAATGTATACTTATTGAAGATAGAGTAAAGGAGGGCTTAAAACTGGAAAGAGAACTCACAATGGAATTTGCCAGAGTGACAGAGGCTGCTGCACTAGCTTCTGCACGTTGGGTAGGCCTAGGAGATAAGATGGCCGCGGATAATGCTGCTGTTGAAGCGATGCGAGCGGTTTTTAATACGATTCATATGGATGGGACAGTAGTGATCGGAGAAGGGGAAATGGACGAGGCCCCAATGCTCTATATTGGGGAACGTGTCGGGAATGGAGAAAGTCCGCAATTAGATGTGGCAGTGGATCCCCTAGAAGGAACCAACAGTTGTGCAAAAGGAGTGGCAGGAGCGATTGCTGTGGTGGCGATTGCTCAAAGGGGTTGCTTACTGCATGCTCCAGATATGTATATGGATAAGATTGCGGTAGGTCCTGCGGCTGTTGGGAAGATAAATTTGGATGCAACTGTGCTCGAAAATGTCTCAAATGTGGCTAAAGCCTTAGGGAAAAATATGAAAGATATTACAGTCGTGATTTTGGATCGTCCACGTCATCAGAAACTAATTCAAGATGTCCGTGCTTGCGGAGCGCGAGTTCGTCTCATAACTGATGGGGACGTTTCACCGGCTGTGGCCTGTGCGTTTGAAGATACTGGTGTGGATATGATGATGGGAATTGGCGGAGCGCCCGAAGGTGTGCTTGCTGCGGCAGCCCTCCGTTGCATGGGGGGAGAAATGCAGGGCCGCCTTTGGCCGGAAAACGAAGAAGACGTCGCCCGGGCTAAAGCGCTAGGAATTGAGGATGTCCAAAAGTTATTAACGATGGATGACTTGGTAAGTACGGACGACGTCTTTTTTGCAGCGACAGGGATTACCGAAGGCCCCTTGTTGCGCGGTGTAACCTATACCTCCAAAGGCGCTTTGACCCACACAGTTGTCATTCGCGGAAAAACAGGGACGGTTCGCTTTATTGAAGCACGTCACCGCTTTGACAAGAAGCCGGACTATGCTATGAAGGGCTGTTAAGGTTTGCGTTCCTCATAAATTTATAAATAGAACGAGCTAAATTTAAGAAGATATGATCTTGACCAGCATAGCGTATTTATGCTACAATGATAAGAGTTGACTGAAATTGTGTATCAAGCAGGTGCGACAAAAGAGCGCCTCGATCCAAATGGGAAAGAAGGTGAAGACATGAAAGAAAAAATTCACCCAATATACGAACAAACCACGGTGACATGCGCTTGCGGAGAAATCATTTTAACAGCAAGTACGAGAAAAGACATCAAAGTGGAAATTTGTTCGAAATGCCATCCCTTCTATACCGGGGTACAGCGGTTTGTCGATGTCGGCGGACGGGTTGATCGGTTTAAAAAGAAATATGGGATGTAAACAACGGCCTGCGGTCGTTGCTGGTGGAAAAGCAGAGCGCAAGCTCTGCTTTTTACGTAAAGTGCAAGTGGGATGCACGAAGCATGATGCATGATACACGAGACGAGAGACGAGAAGTGCGAAGCACGATATATTGGCGAAGCGCGATAGTGAGACCTTCGAACCTCGCGCCTCGTGTCGCGATATAATAGAGGAGGTAGTAGAGAAATGGGTAGACCAGTCCAATATGGCGGGCAAGCAGTTATAGAAGGGGTCATGATGCGTGGACCTCGTGAGAGCGCTATAGCGGTCAGGCTACCAGATGGCAAGATTGAACTTACGCGCTTAAAACTAAATTCTTGGTCTACAAAACCGATTTTAAAGTTGCCGTTAATTCGAGGGTTTGTTGCGCTTGTAGATTCACTGATTGTAGGAACGCGCGCCCTAACTTTTTCTGCCAATCGTTCAATGGGAGAGGAAGAAGGCGGAGAAGAAGAACTTGGGTTTTGGGAAATGTCATTGACTGTCGGGTTTGCTTTTGGCCTGGGTCTTCTGTTTTTTGTAGGGTTGCCGACAGGAATGGCTCACTTGCTCAGAGGAAAGGTCAGTGGAGTCATGTGGCAGAATCTGTTGGAGGGGGCAATACGGCTCGTCGTTTTTTTTCTGTATATTCTCATTATTTCCAGGCTGAGAGACATTCAACGGGTTTTTCAATATCACGGCGCTGAGCATAAAGCAATCTTCACCTATGAAGCGGGGAAAGAGCTCACAGTAGAGAATGCGCGTCCATTCCCGCGGTTACATCCGCGTTGCGGGACAAGTTTCCTTCTGATTGTGGTCGTTGTGAGTATGTGTGTGTTTGCCTTTGTAGGTTTGACTCCCTTGTGGTGGCGTTTTCTTTCCAGGATGCTTCTGATGCCATTCGTGGCTGGAATTGCTTATGAAATCCTTAAATTTTCTTCACGGCACTTGGAATCGCCGTGGCTGCGTTGGCTTGTTGTTCCAGGCTTGTTATTACAAAAATTAACCACGCGGGAACCGGACGATGCCCAGTTAGAAGTTGCACTGACGGCATTAAAAGGCGTTTTGGATTCCGGTCAAGAACTAACCTAAATTTTGGGGTGTGAAAAATGTTAGAGAAACTTTACGAGATCGAACGAAAATATGATGAATTCACGGAACTTCTTAGTGATCCGGAGATCCTTGCCAATCAGAATGAGTGGCAAAAATATGCCAAAGCGCAAGCAGGTATGACGAACCTTGTCACAGCGTTCAGGGAATATCAAGAAGTACTTCGTGGTCTTGAAGATACGGAGAACTTACTCCAGGAAAAACTCGACCCGGATATGCAGGAGATGGCGGAGCAGGAGCGAGATGAACTGCGCAACCAATCTCTGGAATTGGAAGCGAAGATGCGTGTCTTTCTTCTGCCCAAGGATCCGAATGACGAGAAAAACGTCATTATGGAAATTCGGGCGGGGGCAGGCGGCGATGAAGCGGCTCTGTTTGCTGGAGATCTTTATAAGATGTATACACGTTATGCCGAAGGGCAGGGGTGGAAAACGGAAGTTCTGAGTGCCAGTTATACAGATATAGGTGGTTACAAGGAAGTTATCTTTCTGGTGGAAGGGTATGGCGCCTATAGCAAGCTGAAGTTTGAAAGTGGTGTACATCGCGTGCAACGAATTCCATCAACCGAGTCGGGAGGACGGATTCATACCTCTACGGCGACGGTCGCAGTTCTTCCTGAAGCGGAAGAAGTTGAAGTCTCGATTAATCCCAATGACTTGCGTATTGATGTTTTCTGTTCTAGTGGACCTGGCGGCCAGTGTGTAAACACTACGCAATCGGCGGTACGAATTACCCACCTGCCGACAGGAATAATAGCGTCTTGCCAAGATGAAAAATCTCAGCTCAAGAACAAAGAGAAGGCCTTACGTGTTTTACGTGCTCGTATCCTAGAGAAAGCTCAGGACGAAGCAAGTGGAGAACAGGCATCTGAACGTCGAAGCCAAGTGGGTACAGGTGACCGGAGCGAGCGGATTAGAACGTTTAATTTTCCTCAGGGACGAGTTACAGATCATCGTATCGGCCTAACGTTACATCGCTTGGAGACGATCCTGACAGGAGACTTGGAAGAGATCATCCAAACTCTGATTACCTCTGACCAAGCGGAACGACTAAAAGCTGAGATCGACTAAAAGAAAATTGCTGAGTGAAATTACTCCATCGAAGTGTATGAATTTATTCAGAAGTTACGCGATAGTTGATATTTGAACCACTAACTTCGAATATCGAGTTGGGAGGTAACCTTTTTGAAGGTGTTAGAAGGAATGCATTTCGGCGAGGCGCAGCTCTTGGCACAAGGGATAGAAAATGCACGCTATGACTCAGATTTATTATTGGCCGAAGTTCTTGGTGTGGCGCAGCGTGACCGCCTCTATCTCGATCTTGGCCGTAATCTGTCTAAGGTAGAGGAGACGGACTATCAGGGGCTCATTAGGCGTCGCGCCGCACATGAACCTCTCCAATACATTTTAAAACGACAGGAGTTTATGGGCCTTTCTTTCAGAGTTGATGAGCGCGTACTTATTCCACGTGCGGACAGTGAGATTTTGGTTGAGAAATGGCTGGAAATTGTAAGGCAAGAAGAAAAGCAGAGGCAGGATCCGTTGATTAAGGTTGCGGACCTTTGTACCGGAAGTGGCGCTCTTGCAATTTCGATGGTGTATTATTATCCTCACGCGAAGGTGGTTGGAACCGATCTTTCGCTCGCGGCCTTAGATGTGGCGCGTCAGAATGCCGAGCGTTTAGGCGTCGCCGTGCAGTGGCGTCAAGGGGACTTTGTGAATCCGATCCAGGGGGAACATTGGGATTTTATCATTACGAACCCCCCCTATGTTTCCGCAGAGGACTATAGTCAGTGCGCTCCGGAGATTTTTTGCGAACCCTCAATGGCATTTTTAGGGGGACTAGAAGGTTTAGACTTCTATCGCCGTCTGTCTGAAGAGATTCGATCATTATTAAACCCTCAAGGGAAACTGCTTATGGAAATCGGTTGGAATCAGGCTGAGGCGGTTAGTGAAATTTTCCAGATGAAAGGTTTTGAAACACAGGTTTTTCCTGATTTAGCGGGGAGGGACCGGGTGATCTTAGCGAGGTGAGCAGAGATGCAGACAAAAAGAAGTTATATTGATGGAGTCCATCCGGAAGTTGAACTATTAAAAGAGGGCGTAGAGTGGCTACGGGCTGGGGAGCTAGTAGCCTTTCCGACAGAAACGGTCTATGGGTTAGGGGCAAATGCCCTGGATACTTCAGCTTGCGCCAAGATTTTTGAAGTCAAAGGACGGCCCCAGGATAATCCCTTAATTATACATGTTTGCAACCGAGCTATGGCAAACATTTTAGTTAAAGGTTGGACGTTGGCAGCAGAGTTATGTGTTCAACATTTCTGGCCAGGCCCGCTGACTTTAGTCTTGCCAAAAACAGCCAATGTTTCAGATGTCGTCACTGCTGGGCTGCCTAACGTGGCTATTCGTATGCCTAGTCATCCGGTTGCCCTCCGCCTTATTGAAGAAAGTGGGTTTCCGATTGCCGCGCCAAGCGCAAACCTTTCGGGGAAACCTAGTCCGACAAGCGGAAGCCATGTTTGGCGTGATCTGAAAGGTAAAATTCCGCTGATTCTCGACGCCGGAGCTTGTCTGGTCGGGTTGGAATCGACTGTGCTTGATGTGAGTGGAGAGGTTCCTACGATCCTACGACCGGGCGGAATTTCCAAGGAACAGTTGGAGGCGGTCTTGGGCGAGATCTGGGTGGACAAGCCCTTGAAAAACCAAGTTCCTAAAGCACCGGGCATGAAATATAGGCACTATGCTCCGCAGGGTGAAATGATTCTGATGGTCGGCTCATCCGAACACGTCGTACAGCGGATGGGACAAGAAATTCACAAAGGACACGCCAGACTAAAAAAAGTCGGGGTTCTTTGTACACTGGAGAGCGCGCCTTTTTTGCATAACCGTCTGCCTGATCTCTTGTTTGTTCTAGGTTCGAAAGATCGACCGGAAGAAGTCGCTAGTAACTTGTTTGAGGGTTTACGTCTGTGTGATGAGAGAGGAATGGATCTAATCTTGGCCGAAGGGATCGAAGAAGGTGGCCTGGGCACGGCGATTATGAACCGTTTGCAGAAGGCAGCTGGGCGGAAGATTCAATACATCTAGGGAGCATAATATATCTTGGTCAGGCACAATGCATTGTGCCCCTACATCCGTCTTATAGACTCTTTCCTGTGCATATACTATAATTAGAACGGAGGGAAGGGTATTGAATTTAGTATGGGTTGTGGCAGTTGCAATAGCTCTTGGCGCAGACGCTTTTTCCTTGTCCTTGGCGATCGGTTTGTCGGGAATTAGGAAAAGTATGATGTTTCGCTTGTCGTTGATTGTGGCTATTTTTCATGTGGTTATGCCACTTGCTGGGATCTTACTTGGTGAGGCACTAGGAGCAATTATTGGCCGCTATGCAAGTCTGATAGGTGCCTTAGTCCTTATGGGTTTGGGTGGGCGGATGCTCTACAAGGTTTATCGGCCAGCAGTTGAACATTTTCCGTTAGGTGAGGCTAGGAGCGCCCTATTGCCTAATTCATCAGGCAATAGTTCTTTAAGTGGATTTGGAATTTACATGTTTGCGGCCAGTGTCAGTTTAGACGCCTTAAGTGTCGGATTTTCACTGGGAACGATCAAAACTGATATCTTCCTAACGGTTATGATCATAGGCGTGGTCGCTGGGCTGATGACCGGGATGGGTTTGATTTTGGGACGGGTGTTGGGAACGTGGCTAGGAGACAAGGCTGAGTTGCTTGGTGGGCTGGCTTTGTTTCTGATTGGATTTAAATTGTTGTTCTAAGAGAGGTTATAAAGTGGGCTTGAAAATTTTATTTATTTGTACGGGAAACACATGTCGTAGTCCGATGGCTGAGGGGTTGGCTCGGGAAATGCTCGGAGATACAGTTCAAGTCAGTTCGGCGGGGATGGAAGCATGGGAAGGGGCGGAAGCCAGTTGCTATGCGTTGGAGGTTCTTAAAGAGCAAAATGTGGATATATCCAAGCATCGTTCCAGAAAAATTAGGGCTGACCTGTTTGAGGAAGTGGATTGGATTATCCCGATGACTCGAACGCAAGAAAAAATAATACGACAAATTTTCCCGCAATATATACATAAAACCAGATATTTGGGAGATTGGGGCCAACGAAAACAAGATGTCCGTGATCCATGGGGAGGCTCACTCGAAGTTTATCGTCAGACTGCTCAGGAGATCGGCGAGATGTTAAGAGAATTAAGGGATCACCTGTCCTAATCTATTGCCAAATACCATAGCTGGAGGCCCTAGAGATAAGTATAAGATAGGCCAAAGATGTCTACACTAGCGGCGTAAAACGTCGCTTTATTTTGTGTTTTTGCAGGAATATTGTTACTATCTGTAGAAATGAATGTATTATAGAAAAGATTTGAGGGATGAATGTGAGAGTTGTACTGGGATCCGATCACGGTGGCTACAAACTCAAGGAAGCTATTCGTTCGCATTTAGAAGCACAGGGATTAGAAGTCCATGACTTGGGGACTCATTCGACCGATGCAGTAGATTATCCTGCCTATGGCTTTGCAGTAGGTACTGCAATCATTAAGGGAGAGGCTGACCTGGGGATAGCAATCTGTGGAACAGGGCAGGGAATTTCCATGGCAGCGAATAAAATCCGAGGAATCCGAGCTGCACTCTGCACAGAGACGTTTTCCGCTCGAATGGCCAGAGAACATAATAATGCCAACGTTTTAACACTGGGTGGACGGGTAACCGGTGTTGGACTTGCTCTCGACATTGTGGATATTTTTTTGAAAACTGAGTTTGCCGGAGGCAGGCATGCCCGCCGTGTGAATTTGATTTCTGACATTGAACGTGGCGAAGAAGTATAGCACGGCTCAAACATCTTGGTTTGACTCATACCAGTGTTCTAATCTCGAACGTCTGTTTAAGTCCATGGTCAAGGAGAGGAGGAGCGCTTTCTTGTGGATAAAGTGTTTGCAGATAAATTGACCGATATTGCCAAAGTTTGGGACGAGGTACTGGATGCCTTTTTTATGAAGGCCAATTTACGCTCGCGGCAGATCCTCGTTGTGGGGTGTAGCACCAGTGAAGTTATCGGTCAACAGATTGGGCAAGGAAGTAGCTCGGAGGTGGCCGAGGTTTTGCTTCCACCTTTGCTGGCACGGGTTCACCAACTGGGAATCTTCTTAGCGGTGCAAGGATGCGAACATATCAACCGGGCGTTAGTAGTCGAAGAGGCTTGCGCCGATCACTATGGATTAGAGGTAGTTACAGTGCTTCCAGCGCTACATGCCGGAGGCGCAATGACGGTGGAGGCCTGGAAGAGTTTTTTAAAACCGGTAATGGTAGAGAGAATTCAAGGGCATGCAGGAATTGACCTCGGTGATACTTTTATTGGCATGCATCTTAGACCAGTAGCAATACCCATTCGCTTGTCTGTGAAGGAAGTGGGGGAGGCTCACATAACTCTAGCGTACACCCGACCTCGCCTCATTGGTGGGCCGCGGGCCATGTATGCTGAATTGAAATGAACCAGAAGTAGAGTAGGAGTGAAATGAAGTGGATTATATTGATCAGTGGGTGAAACCCCAAGACCCAGAAGTTGCGGAAGCCATCAAAAAAGAGGAGAACCGACAGCGAAATACCATCGAATTGATTGCCTCTGAGAACTTTGTCAGCCGAGCAGTGATGGCGGCACAAGGGTCTGTATTGACGAATAAGTATGCCGAAGGGTACCCCGGAAAACGATACTATGGCGGTTGTGAGTATGTTGATGTAGTTGAAGACCTGGCTCGTGAACGCATTAAGAAACTTTTCGGGGCTGAGCATGCCAATGTCCAACCACATTCTGGGTCCCAGGCCAATACGGCTGTCTATTTCGCAGTGCTGAAACCTGGGGACACAGTACTTGGGATGAATTTATCCCACGGGGGTCATTTAACTCACGGGAGTCCAGTGAATATCTCGGGAGTCTATTTCAATTTTGTTTCTTACGGCGTCGATTCGGTAACGGAACGCATCGACTATGAGCAAGTTCGGCAGTTAGCCCTCCAACATCATCCTAGGATGCTGGTCGCTGGGGCAAGTGCTTATTCTAGGATAATTGATTTTGCCAGATTGCGTGAAATCGCGGATGAAGTAGAGGCCTTTTTCATGGTGGACATGGCGCATATCGCCGGCCTCGTGGCGGCAGGATTGCATCCCTCACCAATCCCGCATGCGCACTTTGTGACCAGCACGACTCATAAGACGTTAAGAGGGCCACGTGGCGGCCTGATTCTTTGTAAAGCTGAGCACGCGCAAGCGGTTGATAAAGCTATCTTCCCAGGAATTCAAGGAGGGCCGCTGATGCATGTTATTGCGGCTAAAGCGGTTGCTTTTGGTGAAGCTCTACAGCCGGACTTTAAGATGTATCAAACCCGTATTATTGAAAATACTAAAGCTCTAGCCCAAGCACTGCAAGAGCGAGGTTTTCGCCTTGTCTCGGGAGGCACAGACAACCATCTCATTCTTGTAGATGTACGGAGCAAAGAGGTAACTGGCAAAGAAGCGGAAACAATCTTGGATCAAGTGGGTATTACTGTAAACAAGAACACAATTCCTTTTGAAACGGCAAGTCCTTATATTACTAGCGGAATACGAGTAGGAACGCCGGCGGTCACAACGCGTGGTATGAACCCCGAAGCGATGCGGCAGATCGCGGAGGCGATGGACCTCGCCTTGACCTCACGCCATGAAACTGATAAACTAGCGAAAGCACAAGAAATTGTCCGTGCGTTATGTGCCCAGTATCCTTTATATGGAAATTTAGATTAGGAGTTGAATCCTGAACCATGGCAAAGCTTCAAGTCCTTGATCATCCTCTAATTCAGCATAAGTTGTCCCTGATTCGCGATGAGAAAACAGGCTCTAAGGAATTTAGGGAACTAGTAGAGGAAGTCGCGATGTTGATGGCCTATGAGGTAACCCGTGATTTTCCTCTCCAGGAAATTGAAGTTAAAACACCGGTCGCGATAGCAAAAGTCAATGTGCTTGCTGGTCGGAAAGTCGGCTTGGTTCCAATCCTACGTGCCGGGTTAGGAATGGTGGATGGAATGCTTCGTCTGATTCCGGCAGCTAAAGTTGGACATGTCGGCCTTTATCGGGATCCAGAGACTCTATTACCAGTGGAATATTATTGCAAGTTGCCCAATGATATTGAGGAACGTGATCTAATTGTCATCGACCCCATGTTGGCAACGGGTGGTTCTGCGTCCGCAGCCATCACATTTTTAAAAGATCGTGGCGCTAAAAATATTAAACTCATGTGCCTGATTGCAGCTCCAGAAGGAATTAAAACTGTGCAAAATACACATGCTGATGTGGATATATTCGTAGCAGCAGTGGATGAACGGTTAAATGAACACGGGTATATTGTACCTGGGCTTGGCGACGCAGGGGATCGGCTGTTCGGGACGAAATGACGACCCCGAGCAAACGTCCAAGTTGGGATAGTTATTTTATGCAACTTGCTCTTGTGGTTGCAGGTCGATCAACTTGTCTGCGCCGCCAAGTTGGGGCTGTAATGGTCAAGGATAAGCAAATTTTAAGTACTGGGTATAACGGAAGTCCTGCTGGACTCCGGCATTGTGATGAAGTTGGGTGTTTACGGCAGAGCTTAAGTATTCCTTCAGGAGAGCGCCATGAGATTTGTCGTGCGGTGCATGCTGAACAAAATGCGCTTGTCCAGGCTGCTAAGCATGGGGTCGCAATCGCTGGTGCGGACCTCTATACGACTCATCAGCCGTGTGTACTATGTACAAAACTGATGATTAATGTTGGGATAAATCGAGTGATCTATACTTATTCCTACCCGGACCAGCTAGCCGTGGCAATGGCAGGAGAAGCTGGCTTAAAGTTGATTCAACTTGCACAAGAAAGCCATAATTAGCGAAGCGTGATTTATAGTCTTGAACATCGCGCCTCGAGTCTCGCTATAACTGATATGTCATTCGCCCTTTCTAATTAAGCGAATGACAATCATTATGAAGGGAGTCAAAACGTGATAAACCGGAAAAAAGTTATGGTAGTGTTTGGTACACGCCCGGAGGCCATAAAAATGGCTCCGGTAATCCAAGCACTTCGACAGAAGGAGTCAATCCAATGTCAGGTTACCGTGACGGCTCAGCATCGTGAGATGTTAGATCAGGTTTTGAAGTTGTTTAACATGATTCCTGATTTTGATTTAAACCTTATGAGGCAGGGGCAAACGTTAACAGAAATCACAACACGAGCGCTTAGTGGACTCAAAGAGGTTTATCAGCGTGAACTTCCTGATCTAGTGCTGGTACATGGGGACACAACTACTACATTTGTAGCCGCACTCGCCGCTTTTTATGCACAAATTCCGGTTGGGCACGTTGAAGCCGGGTTGCGAACGGGAAATAAGTATTCTCCGTTTCCTGAAGAGATGAATCGCAAACTCGCAAGTGCTCTGACTGATTTTCATTTCGCTCCTACAGAAACGGCAAGAAAGAATCTTCTGCGTGAAGGTATTGAACCAGAAAAGATTTTCGTAACGGGCAATACTGTTATAGATGCTTTGTTGACCACGGTGAAACCAGAGTACAGTTTCGTCGACCCCCACATCCGATCGATCCTCAGCCAGGGAGAAAAATCGCGAATGATTCTGGTCACAACGCATCGCAGAGAAAATCTCGGCGAACCAATGCGTAAAATCTATCAGGCTTTAGAGAAAACGCTTGAGTTATTCCCTGATACATACATTATATTTCCTGTACATAAAAACCCTAAGGTTCGGAAAGTGGTCACAGAAGTACTAGGATCCCACCCGAGGGTTAATCTCGTGGAACCAATGGACTATGAACCATTTGTAAATCTAATGGCGCGGTCGCACTTAATCTTGACAGACTCGGGAGGAATTCAGGAAGAAGCTCCTTCGTTAGGTATACCAGTACTGGTAGTGCGGGATACTACAGAACGTCCAGAAGCTGTGGCAGCAGGGACAGTTTCACTTGTGGGGACCGAATACGAAAGTGTATTTTCGGAGTTGAAACGTCTACTTGGTGACCAAAGTGCTTATCAGAAAATGGCTATGGCCATGAATCCTTATGGAGACGGCTTCGCAGCAGACCGGATTGCTAAAATTATCGAAGGAAAATAAGCGCGGAGATAAAATTAAATAATGCTGTACATGAATATACAAAGTTGTGGTATAGTATTTAAAATGCTATAAAACGCTATAAACTCCGAAAATGTAAAAAAGTTATAGAAAGCATAAATATACAGTTGTCATAATTAATTGTAAAAAGAGCAGGAATTTAGATTTGCTTCGCGAATACATTAACCTTAGTACATAGAAGAAGGACGAATGAAGATGGCAAGGAACCCTAAGGGATGGCAGAAAGCACTTGAGATCGGTTCCAGTATCTCGACTTCATTGGCTGTATTAGTCGGAGGGGGGTTTCTCTTAGGGCGTTACTTGGACGAGCGCTGGGGAACCCGACCATGGTTAACCATCATATTAATGTTAAGTGGTTTAGTACTCGGAGGGAGCTATCTTGTGGTCACTTTAAAAAATTTTGGGGCATCCGATGATTAAAAATAGTTATATTGCCTTGCTAAGTGGAACTGCATGTATATTGCTTGGAATCGCCCTAACAGGTCGTCTTGCCTTCCTTGGTGGTTTAGTTGGGTACTGGGTAGGGTTTGGTTATACGCTCTGGATCTATCGTGAGACACACCGTAGTTCTGAACTAGATATCCATACGGCGTTAATCCGGATGCGCCGAAGCCTTATGGCTCGATTGGGCATGGTTACCCTCGTTGTGGCTATAGTGGCTCGGTTACACTCGAGTTGGCTTTTTAGTTTAGCTTTAGGGATTGCTACCGGGGTGATTGTATCTTTCATCACCGTTGCAATACATAAACTTCATGGAGAAAGGGGTGATAAAAGAAGTGCATGAAGAATTAGTTTTATGGCATATAGGAAGCATGACCTTTCATGCAAGAACTTTGATGATGACTTGGATTACAATGTTTTTGGTTATTGTGTTCTGCTTAATAGGAGCTCGTAAATTAACGAGTGGCAAACCTGGTAAAATGCAGAATATTATGGAATGGATTATCGATTTCGTTAGTAACCTTGTGAGCGACAATATGGGACTAGAAAAGGGACGTCCAATTCTAGGGTATTTGCTCACACTGATCACGTTTGTGTTCTTTTCCAATATGCTCGGTCTTATCCCAAACTTTACGTTTAATTTATTTGAAATTTTCCACATAGACTTTGCCCAACTGAACAAGGTTTTCGAAGGACCGGTTTTGTCGTCACCTACAGCGGACATCAACATTACAATGGCTTTGGCGCTCATGACTATTATTATGGTCATTGCCTTAGGGGTTAAGCACAAAGGACTCCATTATTTCCATCATTTTGTTGAGCCTTTTAAGGTGTTTGCAATCATCCACATCATTGACATGCTCTCGAAGCCAATGACACTGGCCTTTCGTTTATTCGGGAACATTTTTGCTGGTGAAATTCTAATCAAGGTTATTCTTATGCTGCCGGGAAAATCGGTACTGGGAGGAATTCCTCCGATGGTAGTCTGGCTGGCCTTTAGTATTTTCATTGGCGCCATTCAATCTTATGTGTTCACGGTATTGACCACAGCTTATATATCACAAGCAGTCTCAACGGATCATTAATACTTTATTTTAGTTAGTTTTCAGTGATGCTTGATGCTCGCTGAGGGAATAATACTTACAATCTATTGCAAATAAGAAAGGAGGAAATCCTAATGGACGTATCTGCTGCAGCTGCGTTGGGTGCAGGACTTGCTGCTGGATTAGCAGCTCTTGGAGCTTCGCTTGGTAATGGTAGCGTTGTTACTAAAACTCTGGAGGGTATTGCCCGTCAACCTGAGGCCAAAGCATCCTTACAATCCACCATGTTTATCGGTGTCGGCTTGATCGAGGCCTTACCACTGTTAACTTGGGTACTTGCCCTTCTTCTCATGTTCACAAAGTAAGCTTGCATGATGGGCAAAGGCTAGACCCATCTTAATTCAAGGGGGAACGAAAGTTCCCCCTTGAAAAAAATCATTCTGACCTTATCATACTCGAGGGGGGGGTAGACCATTGGGTGGGAATCCTATTCAATTTGACTATACGTTACCGGTAATGATAGTTTCTTTCCTGTTGCTTGTCTGGCTGCTCAGTGCAAAAGCTTGGGGTCCGTTAATGAAAATGATGGAAGAACGGCGGAGCCGCATTGAATCCATGCTTGCTCAGGCAGAAAGCGAACGCAAACAGGCAGAGCAAATCAAACGCGAATATCAAGAAGAAATGCGTAAAGCTCGTCAAGAAGCTCAAGATGTGATCGCCAAGGCCACAAAGATCAGTGAAACTCGTGCGACCGAAATTTTGAATGCTTCTCATGAAGAAGCCGAAAAGATTAAAAGATCTGCACTGGCAGATATTGAACGAGAACGTGACCGAGCTATTTCTGAGGTTAAGGCACAAGTTGCCGATCTGTCAGTCCTAGTGGCTGAGAAAATCATTCGCCAAAAGCTTGACATGAAGGGTCAAGGAAAACTCGTTGAACAATTTATTCAAGAGGTAGGGGAAATGCAATGATAAATGGGGCACTAGTTCGTAGGTATTCTCAGGCCTTGTTTAATATTGCCTCGGAGACGGCTCTTGATCCAATTGACAATGACTTGCGTGAACTTACAAAATTGGTGGAGGAAAATGGAGAGGTTAAAAGCGTCCTGCTTCATCCGCACATTTCCGTGACGGAGAAAAAATCCGTCATGGATAAGTTGCTGGGAGAAGACTTTGGCGCCACGACACGTCATTTCCTCTATCTATTGATTGATAAGAAAAGGGAAAGCCTTTTACCGTTCATTCAACGTGAGTTTACTCGGTTGGCGGATGAGGCACGGCATGTTGTAGAAGCTAAAGTGTCCAGCGCCACGGCTCTGAGCGCTTCTCAACTCGACGATCTAAAACAGGCCATTGGACGAAAGACAGGTAAAGACGTCAGGATTGTTAGTGAAGTTCGGGCTGAACTCATAGGTGGGATTCTTATACAGATAGGTGATAGCGTGATTGATGGGACCATCGCCCACGCATTGAATAAAATGCGTGCGGATTTGCGTAGAACCTCGGATAAACCTCAGGAAGTAGGGGTGAAATAAAAGGATGAACTTGCGTCCAGAAGAAATTAGTTCTATTATTAGACAGCAAATTGAACGCTACGAAACGGCTATCGATATCGTTGATGTCGGGACAGTTATCCAGGTTGGTGACGGTATTGCCCGTGTATACGGTTTAGAGAAGGCTATGGCCGGTGAACTCTTAGAGTTCCCTGGACAAGTCTATGGTATGGCCATGAACCTTGAAGAAGATAATATTGGTTGCGTTATTCTTGGACCCTTTACAGGGATTAAAGAGGGCGATCAAGTCAAGAGAACAGGACGGATTGTGGAAGTTCCTGTCGGCGAGCCTTTGATTGGCCGCGTTGTTAATGCTCTTGGTCAACCCATTGATGGCAAAGGGGAGATCGTAACGGACAAGTTCCGTCCGATTGAATCCCCAGCATCAGGTGTTATTTCGCGTAAATCCGTGAGTGAACCGATGTTAACTGGTCTTAAATCGATTGATGCTATGGTTCCTATTGGTCGTGGTCAGCGGGAATTAATTATTGGTGACCGCCAAACTGGTAAAACTGCTGTAGCTATCGATACGATTATTAACCAAAAAGGTCAAGACATGATTTGCATTTACGTAGCTGTTGGACAAAAAGCGTCGACAGTTGCCAGCGTTGTTGCGAAATTAGAAGAAAACGATGCTATGAAGTACACGATCGTCGTCTGCGCTACTGCTTCTGAGCCTTCACCAATGGTCTTTATCGCTCCTTATACCGGGGCAGCTATGGGTGAAGAGTTCATGTATAATGGCCGGCATGTCCTGATCATTTACGATGACCTTTCTAAACAAGCGGTTGCTTACCGTGAACTTTCCCTGCTTCTCAAACGCCCACCCGGACGTGAAGCATATCCAGGAGACGTTTTCTATCTTCACTCTCGCCTCTTAGAGCGTGCAGCGAAGTTGTCTGATGCACTCGGTGGGGGGTCGATGACGGCGCTCCCGATTATTGAGACTCAAGCGGGTGACGTGTCGGCCTATATTCCTACTAACGTTATTTCCATTACTGATGGTCAGATCTTTTTGGAATCAGACCTCTTTAACGCCGGCTTCCGACCGGCAATCAACGTTGGACTTTCAGTTTCTCGGGTAGGTGGTAGCGCCCAAATCAAAGCTATGAAACAGGTTGCTGGACAACTTCGTTTAGATCTCGCCAGCTATCGTGAATTAGCAGCATTCGCTCAATTCGGATCTGACTTGGATAAGGTTACTCAATTGCGTCTGGCCCGTGGAAAACGGACTATGGAAATTCTCAAACAAAATCAGTATGCCACAATGCCCGTTGAAGAAGAAGTTATTGTTATTTACGCGGCAGTTAAAGGGTTTACTGATGATATTGATCCCGAAAAAATTGGCAAGTTTGAACAAGAATACCTGCGCTTCATGCGCTCCGTGAAGGCCGACCTGTTGGCTAAAATTCGCACCGAGAAGGCGCTTTCTAATGATATGATTGCCGATTTGGAAAAAGCAATTAACGAATTTAAACAGGGGTTTGTGGCCTAGATTAAAAAGGAGTAGGTGAATGAGGTGGCAGGAGTACGCGATATTCGTCGCCGGATCCGCAGCGTCCGCAACATGCAGCAGATCACTAAGGCGATGAAAATGGTTTCCGCGGCCAAACTCAGGAAAGCCCAACAAAAACTTAACGCTGCCCGCCCCTACGCCCACCAATTGCAAGGGGTCTTGGAACGCCTGGCTCAGGCTCCTGGAGATACTGTTCATCCGCTTTTGATCAAGCGGCCTGTGCAAAAGGTGGTTTATGTGGTGATAACATCAGACCGTGGTCTTTGCGGAGGGTATAATTCGAACCTGATTCGGAAGACTGTCGGTTTGATTGCCGAAACACCACAAGAAGTTAAGTTGGTGACGGTAGGCCGCAAAGGTCGAGATTACTTCCGACGCGGTAAAATTGAGTTTTTGGCTGAGTTTGTAGCACTTGGAGATGACCCAAGTTATAATCAAGCGAAAGAAATTGCCCAGAAAGTGGTGCGACTTTACGAGCAGGGCGAAGCGGATGAGGTTTACCTGATGTATACTGAATTCGTAAGCGCAATTAACGCGAGACCTACGCAAGTCAAACTACTTCCGATCGAAACGACTGAAGGTAAACAAAGGATACAATATATTTTTGAACCGTCTCCAGAAGAGATCCTTGCTAGCTTATTGCCGAAGTATGTTGAAACACAGATCTTCCGCTCAATTCTTGAAGGAAAAGCAAGCGAGCAAGGAGCTCGGATGACAGCCATGAGTTCGGCAACAGATAACGCCAAGGATATGATTGACCGATTGTCGCTGATTATGAACAGAGCCCGACAGGCGGCGATTACTAAGGAAATATCTGAAATTGTCGGTGGAGCAGCTGCTTTAGATTAAGCTGTCGGAAAAACCCAATAAGGAGGTTTCGCGCCTGTGAAGAACGGCAAGGTTTTGCAAGTTTTAGGACCGGTAGTTGACGTAGTGTTTGCGCCTGATGAACTGCCGGCGATATATACTGCCATTAAGGTAATTGTTCCCGAACAGAAACTTAATATCACCTTAGAGGTAGCTCAGCATCTCGGGAACAACACTGTTCGTTGCGTTGCCATGTCCTCGACCGATGGTCTGCAAAGGGGCGTAGATGCAATTAACACTGGTGCACCAATTACAGTTCCGGTCGGACCCGCAACATTGGGTCGGATGGTAAGTGTTTTGGGAGAGCCAATTGATAACGCTGGAGATATTAGCTCCGATTTCCATTATTCAATTCATCGTCCGGCTCCGGCCTTTGAAGATCAAGAGCCATCTACCCGTATTTTGGAGACTGGCATTAAAGTTATCGACTTGTTATGTCCGTATTCTAAGGGCGGAAAGATCGGCCTCTTCGGCGGTGCTGGTGTTGGTAAAACCGTTTTGATTATGGAACTTATTAACAATATTGCTAAACAGCACGGTGGTCTTTCTGTATTCGCCGGTGTTGGTGAGCGGACTCGTGAAGGAAATGACCTCTACCACGAAATGAAAGATTCTGGCGTTATCGATAAGACGGCTATGGTGTTCGGTCAAATGAACGAACCACCTGGCGCTCGTCTTCGTGTTGGTCTAACGGGTTTGACAATGGCTGAGTACTTCCGTGATGAACAAGGTCAAGACGTGTTGCTCTTTATCGACAACATTTTCCGCTTCACACAAGCCGGATCTGAAGTGTCTGCTTTGCTCGGTCGGATGCCTTCAGCCGTTGGTTATCAGCCAACCCTGGCTACTGAAATGGGTCAATTGCAAGAGCGGATTACTTCCACTCGTAAAGGATCTATTACATCTGTACAAGCTATCTACGTGCCTGCGGACGACTTGACAGACCCTGCGCCAGCAACAGCATTTGCCCACTTAGATGCTACAACGGTTTTGTCTCGTGCCATTACTGAAATCGGGATCTACCCTGCAGTGGACCCCTTGGACTCAACATCACGGATTCTTTCGCCATTAGTGCTTGGTGAAGAACATTATGGTGTTGCGCGTCAAGTTCAGCAACTTCTCCAAAAGTACAAAGAGTTGCAGGATATCATTGCTATTCTAGGTATGGATGAGCTTTCTGAAGAAGAAAAAATCATTGTTGCTCGTGCTCGTAAGATTCAGCGTTTCTTGTCACAACCGTTCCATGTTGCTGAAGTATTTACGGGTTCGCCTGGAAAGTATGTGCCCTTGAAAGAAACAATTCGTAGCTTTAAAGAAATTGCGGACGGGAAATACGATCACATTTCAGAGGCCGCCTTCCTAATGGTGGGAGCCATTGAAGAGGTAGTTGAAAAAGCCAAGAAAATGGGGGCGTAAGCCATGGCTGGAACATTCTCACTACGCATTGTCTCCCCTGAAGGAGACGTTCTGAAAGAAGATGTTGAGTTTGTTGTTCTTCCTGGCGGATTAGGCGAATTAGGGATTTTACCGAACCATGCACCCTTAATTGCGGGTATGGAAATTGGCGTAGTCCGTTATACGTTGAACAGTTCTATTAAACGAGCTGCTGTTACAGGTGGGTTTGTTGAAGTAATTGATAACTCTGTGATCGTTCTGGCGGATACTGCTGTATTGAGTCAAGACGTCGATGTCGCTCGTGCTGCAGAGGCCAAAGAACGGGCTAAGAAACGCTTGGCGGAACGTACTAACGAAATCGATGTACGACGAGCTGAGTTTGCCTTACGCAGAGCAACGGCCCGAATTGAAGCTTCCGAGGGTAAAAAATAAGCTCCTAATTTTCGAGCATTATTATAACCATTTAAGAAAAAAGGCTCTGTAAAGGGCCTTTTTTCTTTTTTTACTATCAGACCCCCATGCCGCTGTGCGGCACCACTGATGAATGAAATGAATCTTATTTCAGGGTAGAAAGTATAAGTTTTCGGGGTACCCCTTTACTTGCGAAATAACACTTAATAGAAGCATGAAAGACAAATATTTTTGTTACATGATAGTAGGGGCACGATGCATCGTGCCCATTTCCGTCGTGCTTTTTGTTACTTTAATTGTGTCATTTGTTTCAGCACGAGGGCACGATGCATTGTTGCCTACGAATATGATATCCGTGAATAATAAAAGGACCAAGGCACCGCCGGGGTTTTTCCAATATTCGTCGATCGGTATAAATTGACGTTTTTATACAGTCTAAGGTTTATGATCTATACTTACCATCGCGGTCTTGTTATCACGACCTCTAGCTATCTAAAACGGTGTTCTACGTTCGAGCAGACTGGTTCAGATTATGGCGACCCATTAGACGATTCCCCTGCAGAAAGTCTAAAATGATATAAAATATCAAGTCACTGCAATTATTTTGGTGTCTTCCTGAGCGAGAGCGAAGGATCTAGGGCCTTAAGATCCTACGCTTCACTCAGGATGACAATAAAATGTGATATTAATAGCATGACAAGGGGTTTCTGCAGCAGAATCATTAGATAAATTACGCAGAAATTGTACATAATAAATTTCTAACGTCAAGTATGTTAGCTTTCTCACTATTTGGTAAAGCTATGACTAAACCCGAAAAGAGTGAGAAAGAGGTCTTTAAAATGTATGCTGGACCAGCAGAGACAAAATGGATTTTTTGCAGTAAAATAATGATTGCGATAATTGCTTGTTTTATATGGTTAAGCTCAGTTGGAGCGTGTTCTCAACTAGAGAGGTTGTCATCTCAAGTCATGGCTAATCACTCTCAAACAATAGAACCTTTACTATTAAATTCTGGAGTTGTGCAGAAAAAGGAAGCTGAAGTCAACGTCATTTTGTGGTTTGAAGACGGAAAAATACCGCCAGATGTTTGGACAAATAAACCAACGCCTAATTGGATCTGGAACTATAAGGTACTAAAGACCGAAAGCGGAAAAGTAGCAGTTACTTTAGCAGGGCATTGTCAAATGAATAAAAACGAGGAAAGTAATCTGTATACATGGTATACTATTATGGCTCAACAACTTAGCGGAACAGGCGGGCGGATTTATTTAGATGAGAGAGTCCCCCAGCTAATAGATATTTCTGCTTATCTAAGCCAGACAAGTGCCATCCCATCGCAGTGGGCATTGATAGGCAACATGCTTTCCATCGCTGCCTATCAGAACAATTTGAAAACCAGTGTGATGGCCGGTAATGACCGGATCAACATTCAACTGCTTAGCCGTGGGAAGAACACTGTGGGACAAACAGTCTTAGCTATTCCAGTGTTACTGGATGAGTTTTAGGTCGTTCCTCAAGTAAATAGTCAAAATTGAAGGGTAAGTAACAGCGTTAAGAGAATAAACATTCTGGCGTATGAAAAATAACTAGTTTTGACAGGGGGTGTTTTTAGAAGTTGAGTAAGCTTACTATCGTAGGCGGTAAACCGCTTGAGGGAACGATCACTGTAAGTGGAGCAAAAAATGCTGTACTTCCAATTATAGCTGCAAGTTTACTTTGTGCCGAACCCATTCAACTTGATGATGCTCCGGACTTGTTGGATGTTAATGTTATGAATCAGGTTATTTCGGCTTTGGGCGCTAAGGTTGAGCGTAATGGCTCGACTCTGAAAATCCATGCCCATGAGATAGATTGTATTGAGGCTCCTTATGACCTTGTTTCTCAGATGAGAGCGTCTATTGTTACCATGGGACCGCTTCTGGCTCGTAGGGGTCATGTACGTATTTCACATCCAGGTGGATGTGCCATCGGCTCACGCCCAATTAACTGGCACTTAAAGGGATTAGAAGCCTTAGGAGCAGAGGTTAAAATGGATCATGGATTCTTAGATGTTTCGGCAAAAGAAATGAAAGGAACCCGCATTTACCTAGATTACCCAAGTGTTGGAGCGACAGAAAATATTATGATGGCTGCAGCGATGGCTCAAGGGACGACCCTGATAGAAAATGCTGCGCAAGAGCCGGAAATTGTTGACTTGGCGACCTTTCTAAACGAGATGGGAGGCAAGGTTCGTGGCGCAGGCACGAGTATTATTCATATCGAAGGCGTTCGTGAGTTCCATGGCACCGTACATACCGTAATCCCTGACCGTATTGAGGCAGGAAGCTATCTACTCATGGTAGCCGCGACTGGCGGGGATGTACTAGTACAAAATGTGATTGCGGATCATTTGAAGCCATTGATTGCCAAAATGGAAGAGGCTGGAATTCGTATGGTGGAAGAAGACGACGGAATTCGCATTAGTGGAAATGGTGTTTATAATGCAGTGGATATAAAAACTCAGGTTCATCCAGGATTTCCGACGGATCTCCAGGCTCCGTTTATGGCATTTTTAACTCGAGCAAATGGAACTGGCTTAATTACAGAGACCGTATTTGAAAACCGCTTTATGCATGTGGATGAACTTAAACGTATGGGAGCAGATATCAAGATTGAAGGACGGAGCGCTATTGTTCAGGGGATACAACGCTTGAATGCAGCACCAGTGACTGCGACAGATTTACGGGCCGGAGCCGCTTTAATACTGGCAGCTTTGACAGCGGAAGGTACAACTAGCATACGAGGGATCCAACACATTGATCGAGGCTACGAGAAGGTGGAGGAAAAATTATCTCGATTGGGTGCAAATATTGTTCGCGAGAATTAGGCGAGGGTGTGGGTAAAGACCAAGGCACAGATTAATCTGTGCCTTGGTCTTTTTGCCTTCTATTTCAGCTATATTCTAAAGTTCTTCCGCATAGATTTAAGGAAAAGCCTGTACTGTGGGAGGATACAATGAAAAAAGAATGGGTATGGCTAATTGCATTATCGCTTTGTGTTGTTTTAGTAATTCCATGGAGCATCTTGCGCTGGCAGAAAGAGAAAGGCCCAACGGAAGATGTTCAAATTAGAATTCTGATGCCTGATGGAAAAATTATAAACTTAGCACTCGAAGACTACCTATTAGGGGTTGTAGCAGCGGAAATGCCAGCTGAATTTGAGGCAGAAGCTCTTAAGGCTCAAGCAGTAGCAGCCCGGACCTATGCTGCAAGGCGATTAAGTCAAAGAAATTCTTCAGAGGTTGGATATGATGTAGATACCACAGTGCAAACCCAAGCGTGGTTGTCTGATGCACAAATGAGGGCCAAATGGGGATGGTTCAATTACGTTCGATATCGAGGCAAATTACAAAAGGCTGTGCTGGCAACACGTGGAATGGTCCTCGTGGCCAACGGGGAATATATTGAAGCGTTTTACCATAGTAGTAGCGGAAGAAAGGTCACCGAACGATCAGAGGATGTGTGGGGATCACCACGTCCATATCTGCAAAACGTTAGTTCAGGTGAAGATAATCCCCTACGCTATGTTAAAAGTATTAGTTATACGCCAGAGGAACTCTTTAAGAAATTAGAAATCAAAGGATTCCCACGTTCCTTTACTTCTAAGGATATTCAAATGTTAGAACGTACGGCGGCCGGAAGGGCAAAAAGCGTTCGGGTCCTAGGCAAGGTATATTTAGCGACGCAACTTCGAACCTTGTTAGGCTTGCCTTCGACGGATATGGAATGGGTCGTTCAACCTGAGCGGCTCACTATAACAACGTATGGAAATGGTCATGCTGTGGGCATGTCTCAATGGGGAGCTAATGATTTGGCCAAAAAAAATCATAAGGTCGAAGAGATATTGGCCCATTATTACCCCGGCGCAAAGTTGATGCAATTAGGGTATCAGCGATGAAGTTTGAACTATATCTTAGGTTCATAACAACACTAAAATTTTGGTTTATTGTAAAACACAATAAAGTAGTGTGTCGAATGAATGGTTGTAAATGGTCTGAAAGTACAACACAGTATTTACCAAATGAGGACATCCTTTTATGGATGTCTTTTTTTATTGAGCAGGCATATAAATGTAATACGCTTGTGACGAAGGAGGGCTCTGTGTGCAAGAATATATACGCAAACGGGTGCTCGATATTGGGACTTACATATTAGAATCGAGTGCCACGGTGAGGCAAACAGCAGATGTTTTCGGCGTATCAAAATCGACGGTGCATAAAGACGTGACAGAACGACTACCTTTGGTAAATGAGAAGCTGTCCATGGAAGTAAAGCATATACTGGAGACCAACAAGGCAGAACGACATATTCGGGGGGGCGAAGCAACGAGGAAAAAATATCAAGAAAGTTAAAAACAAGATAAACGGGGATAATGGACAAAAATTTGTATCGGGATGCACAAAAAGTCGAAAAGAACAAAGGGATTAGCAATTTTATCACGAATGACTTTTAGTAATAAACTATTCATAGCGAATCTCCCGTGAGGGAGATTGTGCTATTTGTTTATATATAGATATTTCAATGGACAAGCTATTGATGACGAAAGGGGTATCTCCGCCAATGTTTGGAATAGATTTGGGAATAGATTTGGGAACAGCGAGCGTCTTGGTTTATGCTAAAGGTAAAGGGATCGTGTTACATGAACCATCGGTAATTGCCATTGACAGCAATACGAATAGACGAATTGCTGTAGGTGAAGAAGCACGGTTAATGATTGGCAGAACACCAGGGAATATAGTCGCAGTGAGACCGATGCGCGATGGGGTGATCGCGGACTATCAGACCACAGAACTAATGCTGAAATACTTTCTGGAGAAAGCAGGTGCTAAGCGTTGGCCTTTTTTCAGAACGCGGGTTGTGGTTTGCATTCCATCAGGAGTAACAGAAGTAGAACAACGTGCGGTTAAACAGGCGGCATACCAAGCCGGAGCCAAGGATGTAAAAGTAGTTGAAGAACCGTATGCCGCTGCATTGGGCGCTGGACTGGATATATCCGGTCCAACCGGAAGCATGGTCGTGGATATTGGTGGAGGCACAACGGATATTGCTGTGCTTTCTCTTAATGGTATAGTAACAAAATGCAGTCTTCGGGTTGGCGGAGATAAATTTGATGAGGCTATTAGTCGGTATATTCGTCGTGAGCATAATCTCATGATCGGAGAACGCAGTGCTGAAGAAATTAAAATGGCTGTTGGTTCAGCCATACCGGAGGGCCGTCCATCTGCGAGCTTTGATGTGCGCGGACGGAATTTAATAACTGGGTTGCCCAAGACAGTTAAGGTTAATTCCCAAGAGTGTTTTGTTGCTCTTGAGGAATCTATTGAAGCGATCGTTGCTGGAGTTAAAGAGGTTTTGGAACGTACCCCACCAGAATTATCTTCTGATATTCTCGATAAAGGAATTATTATGACAGGGGGAGGATCCTTAATTTATGGCTTCGACCAGCGTCTGTCCCGCGAAACGGGATTGCCGGTTAGTATAGCCGAGGACCCGATTTCCTGCGTTGCTTTGGGAACGGGCAAGGTATTAAATGGATGTTTTTAGGATCAGAGAGGGTTAATATTCTAGGAATTACAGTAGATGTCTATTCGATGCAAGAGACGGTGGAACAAATTCGTCAGGCGGTAGAGCAGCAAGTTGCGATCCGTGTGGTCACAGCTAATCCTGAAATGATCTACGCCTCAGATCGAGACCAACGGCTAAAGAAGCTCATTAATTCTGCGGAAGTAGTTACTGCGGATGGAATTGGGGTAGTTTGGGCTGCTCGACGGCTAGGTACTCCAATCCGGGAACGGGTTACAGGAATAGATTTAATTCAAGCTTTATTCCCACTAGCCGCTACGGAGAAATGGCGAGTTTACTTTCTGGGCGGGAAACAAGGTGTAGCAGAACAGGCAGCAAACAAAGTTGTTTGTGATCACCCTGGAATCGTTTGGGAGGCGGGGAGTGGTTACTTTAACTCAACAGAAGAGCCCTATGTGCTAGAAAAAATCCGTCGTTTTCAACCCCATATCTTACTCGTAGGCCTAGGTGCTCCCCGACAGGAATATTGGATAGCTGAGCATCCAGGATTGGCATATGTGAGTATTGGGGTAGGTGGGAGTTTTGATGCGCTGGCTGGGGTCGTAATTCGCGCCCCCAAGCGTATTCAAGAACTTCACGTGGAATGGCTCTATCGTCTGTGGAAGGAGCCAAGGCGTTGGCAACGCCAAGCTGTTTTACCTCGTTTTGTATTGAAGGTACTCTGGCAGGGATCCCGCCAGAAATCTCTCTAATAGTGAGAAGATCAATGGTACTAAAAGAAAGCATGATGCGATAAATTTAACCGTTCTTGTAGAGTTGAACAGAGTTCATGGAGTAGGAGGGGTAGATTGATCTAGTAAGCGGGTGTATACTTGTTCTGTTTTTCTAACCATGCATTCTGTAGAAAAGAATGGCCAGCGGTCTTGACCGGAATGAACAAGGGACTTCGCTAAATCTGGATTTTCGATTAACGAAGCACATGCTTCGGCAAGCCTTGATACATCGCCCGGCGGAACAAGTAGTCCATCAACCTCGGCGCGGATCACTTCAGGAATTCCTCCGACAGCACTGGCGACAATCGGAACTCCGGCTTGCATTGCTTCAAGAAGGACCAACCCCATTCCTTCACTGATCGAGGGTAAAGTAAAAAGGTCCATGGCGGGAAGAGCTTTGTAGGCGTGGGGAAGGTAACCGGTCAAGGTGTAGGGAAGCGAATTAAGCCTAAGCTCGGACTCCAGTTCCTGGCGTAGAGGACCGTCACCGATGAGCAAAAGGTGAAGGTCAGGATATTTTAAGCATAGTTGGGTTGCAGCCTTAATTATATAAATCTGTCCCTTTGTGGGATGGAGGCGGCCAATCGTCCCAATAACGAAAGCAGTGGCTGGAATTCCCCATTGTTTGCGGAACTGGTGGCGAGCAGAAGACGGATCAGCGAAAATACAAGGAGACTGACCGTTATAAATGGTCTCAATGTTCTGACCGCCTCTTAAAGCAACCTCTTGCGCTAAATGGTTAGATACGGTGATAATCCCGGACGTTAAGCGGAGGGTGAGGCGGTCTAGTCCCAAAGCTAAACGGGCAGACCACGGGGAAAGATAATCATGGGCGAGGGAGCTATGAACGGTGGTCAAACAGGGGAGCCCCAGCCATTTTGCACCAAGGCGGCCTAGGAGATTTGCCCTTGAACCATGGGTGTGAATTAGGTTGATTTTTTTTGTTCTGGCCCAGCGAGTGAGGTGGGGAAGAGGAGAAAGGTCAAGAGGGAAGCACATTGGGAAGGTTCGGGTGGGGATATTGGTTTCCTGTGCAAGGGTTGCCAATGGACCGTGGGTCAGGCAGGCAAGATACGGATCAAAACAAGATCGGTCTAAATCATTAAGTAAGGATAACACGTGCTGCTCAGCTCCACCAATTTCTCCTCCACCTATAATATGTAAAATTCTGTACTTTTTCACGGCCGTGTAACCTTCCCTTCAGCCACAAACTTAGTTATACTAGTTATCAGTAGGAAAATGACTACTCGTATCATAAGCCAAATTGGCTCCTATCTGCAAGTAATTAGTGATGCACGCGGCGAGACATGCGATATTTGAGTTTCGAGCATCATGCACAGAGCATGGAAAGACAAGGAGGAGTTTTAGTGCTACAAAGCCAAGAGATCCAGGAGATTATTCCTCATCGTTATCCCTTTCTTCTTGTAGATCGTATCATAGAACTAGAGGAAGGGAAAAAGGCGGTCGGAATTAAGAACGTAAGCAGCAACGAACCGTACTTTCAAGGCCATTTTCCAGGGCATCCTGTTATGCCAGGGGTTCTGATTATGGAGGCGTTGGCACAAGTTGGGACCGTGATCATCCTTAGGATGCCTGAATATCACGATTGCTTAGCGTTATTTGCCGGTTTAGATGAGGTCAAGTTTAAGCGGCAAGTCATTCCCGGAGATCAGCTTCGTTTGGAAATGGAACTTGTGAGGTTGCGAAAATCGTTTGGCGTCGCTCAAGGTAAAGCGTATGTCGGGGAAGAGCTGGCGGCAGAAGGTATCATAAAATTTTTCATGGAGAGGAAGACCACTGCCCAGTGATCGGGACAACTTCACATCAGGTCAGCAGAGCTAGGAGCAACACAACAAGCCTCCTAGCCCTTTTTTTGACCTTCAGTCTAATGGCACACGGCCTCTTTTTCCAACAGGAATGGCTCATTTTTGGCGTCTCTTTCTCTATATTTAGTCTTTTATCCTATTCGGATCGGAGTTTCAATTTTGTTACTAGAGAAGAACCCTTTGGTCTGACAGATGTTTTGCTCTTGGGAATGTTCTGTCTTTCTATATTAGGCCTAGCAAATGCCGTCATCTTTAAAGACGGATTGATCGAAGCGTTGCGTTGGGGGACCTTCTGGTTGGTTTATCGGATGGGGGTGCGAATTTCTCGCGAGGAAATCTCTAAAAAACGTTTAGTACAATATATTGAATGGCTAGCAATCGGTGTAGCTATCATTGGCTGGTTGCCTTGGGTGAGCAAAGTAGCGGGAAGATTAAGTTCTGTCTTTGGTTATGCCAACGCTACGGCGGCTTTTTTGGGAGCAGTGCTGTTGCTTTGTTCACTTAGAAAACCAATTCAGATTTTTCTAGGAATTTCTCTGTTAGGCACAGGTTCACGAGCCGGGGTGGGAATATTTATAGTGGTTTTTATACTCCAGCAACTAAGGTTAGGAGTCAGAGGGCATCGCATCCCCTCATCAACAATATTATTACAAAAAGTTCGAGCCACAAGTTTAAAGAAAACTATTGGTAAAATAATAGGCATAAAATCAAGAAAACATGGGTTTATCTTGCTAGGGTTTGCTGGGACTGTGCTCATGTTGCACTATGATAGATCAGTTTGGGAAAATCTAACGACTTGGGGCTTTTCTTCTTCGAGTTGGCAGGAACGGTTGGACTATTTTAAGGATGGGATAAGATTAGCCTTAAACGCAAGGGGGCTTCCGGTAGCAGGAGGGTGGATGGCCTTCCCCACAGTTCAACGCATTCCGTATTGGACTGCAGATCCCCATTCAAGTCTTATCCATATCCTGATAAACCAAGGAGTCGCAGGAATCGTGTTGGTGGGCATTTGGAGTAGCTTCACGTTAGCACAGGCCTGGAAGACCAGGGCGAAGGAAAGCATGTCATCTAGATCGCCGGAGGGAGCAGGGAGAACTAAGGCTGAGGTAGGGGTGTGGGGGGCCTTGCTCTTTTTGGCTGTACATAGTTTTGTGGATGCTGATTTTTCCTTTGGTTCCTTAGGTGTTTTATTTTGGCTGCTTTGGGGTAGCTTTCAAAAAAGAAACTTAGCCCCTCGCCCTCAGTATTTAAAGTGGTATAAATTTACGCATAATCTGAGCAGTAAAGGTATCTTTTCCTTGAGTCTATGTTTGTGTCTGGTGAGTGGGAACGCACTCTTGAATCCAGCACTTTTAGAGAAGGAGAAAATATGGAATACACAGGCACGTCTTGAGCGTGAACAGGACCCTGCCCAAAGTATTGCGCTTTGGAAGATGAGTTTGATCTGGGATCAAACTCAAATCAGTACGCGTCGAGAGCAGGCAGAGTTCCTTTTAAGGCGCGGAGACACAGAGGCTGGATTGAAGGCTGTGCAAGAAGTGCTGCGCTGGCAACCGTTTAATTTAGAAGCATATGAATGGGCCCAGGCGGGCGTTTGGGAGGTTGCGGAGGGTCAGCGGAGCACACACCCAGAAATAGCAAATAAGCTTTATCGCTGGGTCGAGAGTGTGCCTGAAAATATTGAGGGTAGAGTGGCGAAACTCTCCTTGTCCGATCAATTGCTCTGGCATGGTTACCGAGAGTTTCAGGTATCTCCGCATATTAAACTTCTGGCGGAGTATGCTCGGCAAAGACAACTCACACAACTCCCGCCTAGAACATAAGTTGTGTCAGGGGGGCGAGTTTATGACGTTTGTTGTGTGCGTAGTGATGATCATAGTCATTCTATTGTGGAGAACTGATTCGCGCATGGAATGGAGTATCCCGTTAAAATGGCAGGCCCTTATCAAAGCCTGGAAGGAAAGACTTGCTAGTAGAACACATACTTTTAAATATGTTTGGTACTCAGATTCAGAATACAGTGAGTTGGAGAAGCAATTTTGGCATTTTAAGAGGGCCTTGCCCAGGCTTCAGAAGAAATGTAGGGTCCCGCTCTGGATTGAGGTTAATGTTCAGCAAAGTGGGACCCCCGGACAGAAAGGAACATACATATCATGTCTTCAGCGTCGGTTCCCTGAAATTGAGATTTATCAGTGTATACTTTGCGGAGGTAGCGGTAAGGACGGGAACTTTACCTTAGCCGAGGAGAATAACCAAAAAGAGAGGGATAGCTATGAATTTTTTTCTGACGTTAAATAAAAACGGTAACGTCAGTTTTTCTCCATTTCGAGAGAGGGACAAGCTGAATACCAGTGTTATAAGCTATCTTAGCACGCCCCTCTCTTTGGCGAATATTCAGGTCGTACAAGAGCGGCTCCAGCGGCGAGACCTTTTTGCCTTCTGGCACAAAGTGCCTAAACAAAAAGATACTCAACTTGAAATCCTTAAAATCATTAAAGAGCTTGGCTGGGACGCGCAGGACTTCACCTGGAAGGAAGTCTGCCCGATTTTAAAGATTAGTCAAAATCCAGTGGATGAGACGCGAGATCATGAAGTTTGGACCACCTTCAATCGATTGATATTAGGAAGACAACTATCATATGGTGACCTTCGTGGCTTTGCCAGAGAGCTCAAGATTAAAGATGAGGAAATTACAAAACTGGCACATACCAGTGTGGAGCAGGGTTTTGCAGAGTGGGTTCCCGCAGTGCGGCCGCACGGCAGTGGTTGGCAGTGTCAACGTTGTGGGGAAAAAGATGTAGAAGAGTGGCCCAGTCTTTATGGAATGGCCGCAACGTGTCGAAGTTGTGAGAGTATCGGGTCAAGCACTTCTTTGGATGTACTTTATCGTGATCAACGTTCCCTCCTGGACGGCCCTACTGAGGTGAGATTTCAGCCGCACTGGGTCTTAACAGAGGCGCAACGTTTAGCTGGCCAACAAGTATTTGAATTTATCAAAGACGCCTCCGAAGACACGGCGCTGCTCTGGGCCGCGTGTGGAGCAGGAAAGACTGAGGTGTGTTTCCCTTCTGCCGCATGGGCTCTAGAACAAGGGAAATCCGTACTTTTTGCCGCGCCACGTCAGGATGTTATTAATGACGTCGTGCCGAGGCTCCGGCGTGACTTTCCTGATTATCCGCTGCAGGTGTTGACAGGGACTAGCTTAGTCAAATTCCAAAGCGGAGGAATGGTGCTAGCGACCACGCACCAAGTCTCAAGATTTTGGCGAGCCTTTGATGTGGTGTTCATGGATGAGATGGATGCCTTTCCCTATCATGGGAGCCGAGCTTTGGAATGGGGATTGAAGCATGCCTTACGCCAAAATGGAAAAATACTCTACTTAACGGCAACCCCCTCACCTGAAGGATTAAAGGGGGTTCAACAAGGCAAGATACGGCTCATTCGGCTTCCCGCACGGCATCATCGAACCGCTTTGCCAGTCCCGATTTGGGAAAGATCCCGTCATTCGCTAGAGCCCAACGGGTGCATAGGTTTATGGACGACGCAGATCGAAAGATTGAGGGTACTGGGACCGGTGTTAGTATTTGTTCCCAAGATCTCTTGGGTCGATCCCTGGACCAAATGTTTGCAACGATGTTTTCCAGATTGGAGTGTTGAAGGCAGCTACAGCTCTGACCCGGGTCGTTCCATGAAGATTAAGCGGCTGCGTCAGTGTAAATATGATCTTTTTGTAAGTACGACTATTCTAGAGCGCGGTATCACGTTATCTGGGATACAAGTCGTAGTGCTTGCCGCAGATCATCCTGTTTTTGATGAACGGGCGCTAGTGCAAATGGCAGGAAGGGTGGGGCGAACTCGAGAAAGTCCAGCAGGAAACGTTCTTTTTGTATCTAAGCGGATGACATCGGCCATGAAAACTGCGGTGCGGTGGATTGAGGAGCAAAATAAACTTGCTTTGGAATTAGGCCTCATTGAGACATAGGTTCAAACCATGACCACGGACAGGGGGGTAAAAGTATTGATGGGCTTTTGGAAGGAAGCGACTAAGATCACGCAGGCGTTATGGTTTGCTAATCAACAAGCGTGTGCATTTTGCGGCGGCGAGCAGGCTGGCGTAATTTGCCCGACTTGTACAACTGATTATCTACAGCCGGAGCTGGAGCGTTGCAGGAGATGTGGAAAGTTGATTCTGTCAGAGAAACTACTCTGCCTTGATTGCGAGGCGGGTCGTGGGCCTAAGTACCTCGATCAGGTTACTGCTTGGGGATATTATTCCGGAGGATTAAAGGATCTTATCCAAAAAGTAAAATTCGAAGCAAACCCTCGGAGTATCAGGGCCATAGCTCGACCCTTTTCAGATTGGGCCATCAGCAAACTTCCTGTAGTTGATGGTATTGTGCCAGTTCCTATGCATGCAACACGTCTGGCAGAACGAGGCTTTAATCAGGCAGAGGTGATCTCCTCTGCTTTACATTGGGAATTGGGTTTACCGATTCTACGGGGGGTCGAGCGGATCGAACCAACCTTGTCCCAGGTCCCGCTTTCCCGTCAGGAACGTCTACATAACCTGAAAGGCGCGTTTGGGGTATTTCAACCGCAGTATATCGAAGGGAAAAGCGTGTGGCTGGTGGATGATGTAACGACAACGGGAGCAACGCTAGAAGCCGTGGCAAAAGCCCTGCTCGGCAGCGGAGTGGTAGCAATTTATGGCTTGTGTTTGGCCGCTGGACTTGAAAAAAAACTTGTGCCTTTGCGTGATTAGCGTTATAATTACAAATGGATGGGCATAGCCTATTACATTTTTTTACGTAAGGGGAATATCTTTCATGGCCTTTGAAGACAAAGATCTAGTATGTAAAGACTGCGGAGCAACTTTTATTTTCACTATTGGAGAACAAGAATTCTACGCTGAAAAAGGATTCGAAAACGAACCACAACGTTGCCGCGAATGCCGCAACGTACGCAAAGCGAGCCGTAATTCCCAAGAAGGAAGATCACGCGAAATGTTTACTGTAGTTTGCGCGGATTGTGGAGTGGAAACGCAAGTTCCTTTCCAACCGACATCCGATCGTCCAGTATATTGCCGTGAGTGCTATCAGCACCACCGCCCAGCTCGCGAACAATATTAATTCAAGCACATTGGATTAAATTATTTGACATGACAAGCATTGGTTGACTTTGGGTCGCCCAATGCTTTTTTCTGTTGGCTTTGTGGATTATCCAATGAAAACATTCTTTCAACAAGGTTATCCACAGTTATTCCGGGGAAAAACAGTGCGTTTTTAATACTTATACACATTATCCACACCCCCCTGTGCGTAACTTTGGGGGATAAGTGGGTGAGTCGCCGACGGGGAGGAGCGTTTTCTGCACGCGTGGCGCTCGTTTGGATCGCGGCTTCACTGACGCATCCGCTTAGCAGAAAACACTCCCCTGCTCGAGCTTTGCGGATCGGGTCTCGAGTTTAACATAAAAAAGTAAGAAAGATTCTTAAAGATGCTCTCATAGGCAGGAATTAACACTTACATAATAGAATACATAATAAATCTTAACACGATCTTAAAAAAAGGTGTAAGAAGATTGGCAGAGGTTCTTGCCTCCCTTTTTCTAGTGAGCACATTGCTCATTGAATAAATATTTTTTATTATGTATAATCTAAAACAATAAGGATGAGCTAAAGGATTTTATGAAGCAATTACTTAAACTCATCCAAAAGAGAGGGGAAATATAAATGTTTAAACCAAAATTCCGTTTAGTATTGGCCGGATTACTTAGTCTAAGCTTGTTGACGCTCGCTGGATGCGGAAGCACCAGTGCACCAGCCCCCGCAGCACCCACTCCAGCTCCTGTTGCAAAGGTTCTGAAGGTTGGGTCGGATATCACCTATGCTCCGTTTGAGTTTATGGATGAAAAGCAACAACCTACGGGGTTCGACGTTGAGCTCATCACGGCCCTAGGAAAAGATATGGGATATGAGGTAAAGTTGGAGACGGCTGCTTTTGATGGCTTAATCCCAGCTTTGCAAGCAGGGAAATATGATGCAGTGATTTCAGCTATGACGATTACAGATGAACGCGCCAAAAGTGTCACTTTTAGTGACAAGTATTTTAAAAGCGGTCAATATATAGCCATGAAAAAAGGGGCCAACTTTAAAACATTAGAAGATTTAAAAGGAAAAAGAGTTGGAGTGCAACTCAATACAACAGGTCAATTTGCAGTCGAAAAAATAGGCATAGAGACCAAAAAATATGATACAACACCGGACGCTCTTAATGATCTATTAAACGGTGGTGTAGATGCTGTTGTGGCCGATGCACCAGTTGTGCTTTGGTTCCAAGCGCAAAATGCCAGCGCCCAGATTGAATCAGTGGATGCCAACTCTGGGGTGGAATATTATGGAGTAGCTATGAAGCTGGGAAATACGGACTTAGCCAGTAAAATGGACGCTTCGTTGAAAAAATTAATAGCTAACGGACAATATAATGAGATGTACAAGAAATGGTTTAAGAAGGATGCACCGAAATTCTAAGAATTCTTTCTTTTCAGTTTCATTGTGAAGTCTAAGAAATTTGTAAACAGAAGGTACTTGTAAAGTGCCTTCTGTTTATCTTTATACCAATCAGAAAGTGTAACCAGCAACATCCTTGTTTGAGTCTTGGCCTTGCTTGGTGCCACCCAAGTTTTCTTTAGGTACTACACTCGATTATCGAGTAGAAATAGATCGCGTTAAAGGAGATTGGTCTGCGGAGCTGTTTTTTTGCTTGTATAAATTTGTACTAAAATGTATAATTTCAGGCAGTGGTAAGAGAAACATGGGAATAGACACGATTGGATGATTCCTATCCCGGCTTCAGAATGAAAAATAAGGAGGATTTTCTGTGGAAATGAACTGGAAGGCAGCCGTAGATAGTATCCCTATACTGAACAGAGCAGCGTTACTGACTTTAGAACTGACAGCTGGCGCAATAGCTATTGGAGTTGTCATAGCGCTCTTTATGGCTTTAGCGCGTTTATCAAAAAAAAGAATTTTGCGTGCGGTGGCAATTATTTATATCGATTTTTTTAGAGGGACCCCATTATTGGTGCAAATCTTCTTGGTATATTTTTTAGTCCCCAGGGTCCTTCATTGGGATACCCTGCCGGAAAACTATCAGTATATTGCAGGGGTCTTGGCGATGGGCCTCAATTCAGGTGCTTATATTGCTGAAATATTTAGAGCGGGAATTCAATCGATCGACCGTGGGCAATCAGAAGCAGCACGGTCGTTGGGGATGAACCACAGTCAGTCCATGCGCTATGTAATCCTTCCCCAAGCGTTTAAACGAGTGATCCCGCCCTTAGGTAACGAGTTTATCGCTTTACTAAAAGATTCGTCGCTGTTATCTATTATCGCGATCGAAGAACTTTTCTATAGCGGGAAGATTATTGCTGGGCGAACATTTCAACCCATTCCTATGTATATAACAGTTGCCTTGTATTATCTTGTAATGACCCAGCTAATTGCCCAATGGGTTGCCTATATGGAGAGGAGGTTGGGCAAGAATGATTTACGTTAAAAACTTGCATAAATCCTATGGTAAACTTGAAGTGCTTAAAGGAATTGATTGCCATATTCTCGAAAAGGAAGTGGTAGTTGTGATTGGCCCGAGTGGTTCGGGAAAAAGTACCTTCCTGCGTTGTCTAAATAAACTTGAGGAGCTGACAAGCGGAGAGATTATTGTTGATGGAATTGTACTTAACTCCGAAGCCAATGTTAATGCGGTTCGACGGGAAGTAGGCATGGTGTTTCAGCGGTTTAATCTTTTTCCGCATATGACAGCACTTCAAAATGTGGTACTCGCTCCAGAGATTGTTCGTAAAACGAAGAAGGCGGAAGCAGAAAAGATTGGTTTAGATCTTTTGGCTAAAGTTGGGCTATCCGATAAAGCAGGCGAATATCCGGATCGTCTTTCTGGGGGACAGCAACAACGGGTTGCGATTGCGCGGGCTTTAGCTATGAAACCGAAGATCATGCTTTTTGACGAGACCACGTCCGCTCTAGACCCGGAAATGGTCGGAGAGGTTCTGGCGGTAATGAAAGATTTAGCTCGTGAAGGAATGACTATGGTCGTTGTAACTCACGAGATGGGCTTTGCACGTGAAGTCGGCGATCGGGTGATTTTTATGGACGAGGGCGTAATAATGGAAGAAGGAGAGCCCAACGAAGTATTTGAGCATCCTAAGAATCCTCGAACGCAGGCGTTTTTGAGTAAAATCCTGTAGGGGGAGCTTGTTGTACGCGCGCGACGGGGATAGGCCGACGGGAGAGGAGCGTTTTCTGCACGCGTCTGCGAGTTACGCTGCTGATGAACTGGACGGTTCGCGAGCTTGCCAAACCTCTGGGCAGGATGAATGTGAACCTCTGACGCGCAACGAGGGCGCGAACCGCCGGCGCTCGTTTTTAGCGCGGCTCCACGGACGCATCCGCTTAGCAGAAAAACGCTCCTCTGGGGTGGGGCTATGGAGAACGAAAGCAGTCGCTTGGTAGAAAGGAGTTCCTTTGGCTTGGATATCAGGCGCGGATATCGAACCTCGAATCTCGACTTTGGCGCATTCGCTTAGCAGAAAACGTTCCTCCGGGGTAAGGCTTGGAGAGTGAATGTGGTCGCTTGGCAGAAAGGCGCTCCTGAGCAAGGTCGACGGGAGAGGAGCATTTTCTGCACGCGTCTGCGCACAAAGATATGCAAGCCGAGAACCGTCCCCGACTTGCATCCAAGACGGTGCACATGAAATGTGCCGTCTCCCTAAACCCTCGTTATAAAAGGGATACTCAACTATCTCCAAAGCAGCACTAAACGTTCCACCGTTCCTGGCCCGGGACGCAGTATGACACAGCGCGACGTCTTTACGTAAGCAGCTCAGCAAACTTCCGTTCAAGCGACCGACCCCAGACACGGGGCAGAGCGCAGGGATGCGCTCTGCCGGCCATGCGACAGGGATGTCGCTTTGGCCGGGAACCCCGCTCCCCATAGCAGGAGCTTGAACGGATAGTTTGCTCTGCGTCGTAAGTACCGAGCGATGTGTCATACAAGTCCCCGTACAAGTCTTTCGTGTTTAGAGTTCCCCGATGCTGGTTATCCTTCTAAATAGGCAGACAAGTCTGAGGATTTAAGCTTCGGAACTTTGACAATACAAGGAGGGTGCTTTAAGGTGTTAGGCAAAGTCAAATGGTTTAACAAGCAGAAAGGCTACGGTTTCATCGAGCAAGAAAATGGACAGGATGTATTTGTACATTTTCAATCGGTTATCGGAGATGGATTTCGTACTCTTGAAGAAGGACAAAACGTTGAATTTGATGTCATTCAAGGTCCACGCGGCGAACAAGCGTCTAACGTGATGGCTCGTTAATTCAAATTATTAATAAATTTACCAAAGAAAGGATTATTGAAATGGCGATAATGATTCTTTTCTTTAGTGTTTTGTAAAAAACATCGAAATATCATTAGTTTGACATATCAAATTAGCAGGATTTTTTGCGTAAATCGGGAATATTACATGTGTACCATCTTTGAAAGGGGTTGAATTAATGAATATCATTATTCGAGGTAAACATATCGAACTGACGGACGCACTTAAAGAGTATGTCATGAAACGGGTGGGTAAGTTAGAAAAATACTCAGATGAGTTTATGGACGTTCAAGTCACCTTACTTGTTGAACGTGACAGGCATCGGGTGGAGGTAACGGCCCCAATTCATGGTATGATTTTGCGCGGTGAAGAGGAAACCGAGGATATGTATTCCTCGATCGATATGGTCGTAGAAAAATTAGAGCGACAAATCGATAAATATCGGACAAGAATTAATAAACGAATGCGCTCGAAGGTTTTGAAGGATCATGAACCTAAGCAACCAGTTGCAGTGAATGATGAACCACATGAGGAAATTGTTCGTAATAAAACATTCCCTGCAAAGCCCATGTCTGTGGAAGAAGCAATTATGCAGATGAATTTAGTTGGGCATACTTTTTTCGTATTCACGAATGCGGAAAGCCAAGAGATGAATGTTGTTTATCATCGTAACAATGGAGATTATGGGTTACTTCAACCTCAGACTTAAACGGTTAGTAAGCCTGATAAGCCGAGTAGTGCTTTTGAACACACAACTTCAAGTCAAAAGGCCCGCATTAGCGGGTCTTTTGACTTACCAGATTTAGATAAGGATACCAAGGGTGTCCTGCGGGCGTCCTTGGTCAACGTGCTTTGCTTGTATGTTCTGTTCTGTTCTGTTCAAGTCATGGCAGGCGGTCCTTTTTTGCCTTCCTTGACCAGTGGACTTTAGCAATGGAGGCCTTCATATAAATTGTCTTGCGTCGAACGTACAAAATGGACAAGTGAGGAAAAAGGTCCCATGTGGTAAATTACCCGCTTTAGTTGCAGTGGGTTCTCTAGGATGTTAAACTTAAGAAATACACGATAATTGAAGAAGGGTGGATATCATGGGGTTTTTAGATTTGTTCGATGATAATGCGCGAGAAATACGGAAATATCAAAAGCGCGTTGCTGTAATTAATAGCTTTGAACCTACGATCCAAGCACTAAGTGATGACGAATTGCGTGGCAAGACCGCCGAGTTTAAAGGGCGGTTGGAACAGGGAGACAGTCTGGATTGTTTGTTGCCGGAGGCCTTTGCTGTTGTACGAGAGGCTAGTCGAAGAGTCATTGATCAGCGACACTATGATGTACAGTTGGTTGGAGGTATGGTACTTCATGAGGGCCGGATTGCTGAGATGCGCACTGGAGAAGGGAAAACTCTCGTGTCTACGTTGCCGGCCTATCTGAATGCCTTGACGGGTCAAGGTGTGCATATCGTGACGGTCAATGATTACTTGGCTCGGCGGGATAGTGGATGGATGGGACAAATTCACCAGTTCCTTGGCCTTACCATTGGTTTGGTTGTTCATGGCTTAAATTATGAGGAACGTCGGAACAGCTACGCTGCAGATATTACTTATGGGACAAATAATGAATTCGGCTTTGACTATTTGCGTGATAATATGGTCACTCGGCCAGAAGCCTTAGTTCAGCGTGAACTTAATTATGCTATCGTAGACGAAGTAGATTCAATCCTCGTTGATGAGGCTCGAACCCCGCTGATCATTTCCGGTGAGGCTGATAAACCGACGGAATTATACTTTAGGGTAGCTATGATTATTCCTCGCCTGAAAACTGAAGAAGATTATAAAGTCATTGAAAAAGAGCGTGTAGTAACCCTTACTGAACAAGGTGTTAGTCGGGTGGAGAGCATGTTGGGCGTGGATAACCTTTATGAGGATATTCATACAGAGTTAGCCCATCATATCAATCAGGCCTTGAAAGCACAAACCCTCTTTAAAAGGGATCGCGACTACGTAGTAAAAGACGGAGAAGTCATTATTGTCGATGAATTCACCGGACGTCTGATGTTTGGTCGTCGTTATAGTGAAGGCTTGCACCAAGCCATTGAAGCTAAAGAAGGCGTGAAGATCGAAAAGGAATCACAAACCTTAGCGACTATTACCTTTCAGAATTACTTTCGGATGTACACAAAACTATCTGGGATGACCGGAACAGCTATGACAGAAGAACCAGAATTTCGGAAGATTTATAAGCTCGATGTTGTCGAAATTCCCACCAATAAGCCAGCAATCCGGCACGATGACCCAGATGTGATTTACCGTACGGAAGAAGGAAAATTTTTAGCGGCAGTGGAAAGTGTGGCCGAACGCCATGCCAAAGGACAACCAGTTCTGGTAGGAACGGTTTCTGTCGAGAAATCCGAGCATCTGAGTGATCTGATGGGACGACGAGGAATTCCACACCAAGTACTCAATGCCAAATTCCATGAAAGAGAAGCTCAAATTGTCTCCGAAGCCGGACAGAGTGGGATGGTTACGATCGCAACGAACATGGCGGGTCGGGGAACGGATATAATCCTAGGAGAGGGTGTGTCTGAACTTGGTGGACTACATATCATCGGGACAGAACGACACGAATCTCGCCGCATCGATAACCAATTGCGTGGACGTGCTGGACGTCAAGGGGACCCAGGATCAACCCAATTCTTTATTTCATTAGAAGATGACCTGATGCGCATGTTCGGTGCGGACAATATCATGGGTATTATGGATAAATTGGGGATGGACGACGACATGCCGATTACGTCGAGGATGATCTCACGTTCCATTGAAACCGCTCAACGTCGTGTGGAAAACCGCAACTTTGACATCCGCAAACATGTCCTTGATTATGATGATGTCATGAATCAACAACGTGAAGTGATTTATGCCCAGCGTCGGGCAGTGCTGATGGGTGAGAACCTCCACGACAACATGATGGACATGTTGGAAAAAGCGGTTACAGACAGCATTAGTATGTTCAGTGGAGAAAGTTCGTTCCCAGAAGAATGGGATTTGTCGGCTTTAGCAGATTATATCGAAAGTTTCTTTCTGCCGACAATCCATTTAAATCCTGAACAACTCGCAGATATGTCAAGAGAAGAGATCGAAGAAATGCTGCTCGATAGAGCTAAAGAACTTTACCAAAGTCGTGAAGAGCAGTTTGGTTCTGAACTGATGCGAGAAATCGAGCGCGCAGTAATGCTTCAGGTTGTGGACAATAAATGGATGGATCATCTCGACGCGATGGATATGCTCCGTGAGGGAATAGGTCTGCGTGCCTATGGGCAGAAAGATCCACTGGTTGAATATCGACGTGAAGGGTTTGAAATGTTCCAGGCGATGATTGACTCTATTCAGGATGAAATCATTCGCTACGTTATGCGGGTGACTCCTCAAGTTCGAGAAGAAGTTTTTGAGCAACCGCGGAACGTGACAGAAAACCTCTATGAAGGAGAACCCAGCGAACCCGTGCACACCGGAGACCAGATCGGACGCAATGACCTCTGCTCGTGCGGAAGCGGGAAAAAGTATAAGAAGTGTTGTGGAGCAGAGAAGAAGTAGGTTTGAAAGGGTGAATTATAGATGCTTTCTGATTGGAAAAAAGAATTGGAAACATTAACATTGTGTTTGGCAGATTTGAGGGTTTCCCTTTGACGTTTCTCAGCGTATAGAAAAAATTAGCGCGCTGGAGAGGGAGTTTCATAGGCCTGATCTGTGGGACAATCCTGTCTTAGCTCAGAAAATTATGCAAGAGTTGGCGTATCATCAGAGTAAAGTAAAAATCTATGATGAGCTCGCGGGGAGACTCGAGGAGACAGCGACCCTCTGGCAGTTGGCGATTGAGGAAGATGATGTGAGTCTTGAGCCAGAGATTGGGCAAGAGGTGAAGTCCCTGCAACGACGGTTTGAGGCTTTGGAACTAGAAATATTACTTAGTGGGCCGTATGACAGGAACAATGCCATCCTAACCCTCCATGCGGGAGCCGGGGGGACAGAAGCACAAGATTGGGTGCAGATGCTCTATCGGCTCTATATACGGTGGGGGGAACGGCACGGATATAAAGTGGAGACCTTGGACTTTTTACCAGGGGAGGAAGCGGGCATCAAAAGCGCCACCCTGTCCTTCAGTGGGGAGAATGCCTACGGATATGCAAAGTCTGAAAAAGGCGTGCACAGGTTAGTGCGAATTTCGCCATTTGATGCTTCCGGACGTCGTCATACCTCGTTTGCTTCTGTGGATGTAATTCCAGAAGTGTCGGAGGATAATGAGATAACGATTGATACCGAAGATTTAAGGATAGATACTTATCGATCTGGTGGTGCTGGAGGCCAACATGTTAACAAGACGGATTCAGCCATCCGGATCACTCACTTGCCGTCTGGGACCGTAGTCCAGTGTCAGAGTGAACGCTCACAGACACAGAATAAAGCCGCGGCCATGAGAGTTTTGCAGGCGAAATTACTGGAGCTTAGGCGCAAGGAGCAAGAAGCGGAGATTTCCGAAATCCGCGGTGAGCAACAAGAGATCGCTTGGGGAAGCCAGATTCGTTCTTATGTGTTCCATCCCTACAGCATGGTCAAAGACCATCGTACCAATGTGGAAACAGGGAATGTGTCGGCAGTGATGGATGGGGAAATTGATGGGTTCATTGCAGCGTTTCTTCAGAAGACTAAGACGGGCCAGTAGGAAACTAAGTTGGGGGACATCGTTAAATTGGATATCGAGTAAGAATAAACAAAAGGAGAGAATTACTTGAACACTATTGAACTAAAGCGAGTAGCCAACGTTCTTCGTCAAGACATCATTTCTATGCTTGTGACTTCAAAATCCGGGCACCCCGGTGGAAGTTTATCAGCCGCCGAAATCGTGACTACGTTATTTTTCAATGAAATGAAGATAAAACCACAAGACCCCCGTTGGGCAGACCGTGATCGCTTTGTTCTTTCTAAAGGGCATGCGGCTCCCGTGCTTTATGCAGCTCTTGCCGAGAAGGGCTACTTCCCTAAGGAGGAACTTCAGTGGCTTCGTCAAACCGGCCATATGCTCCAAGGACACCCCGACATGAAGAAGACCCCAGGCGTAGATATGTCGACGGGTTCTTTAGGACAAGGTCTTTCAGCGGCCAATGGCATGGCGCTGGCTGGAAAGCTGGATGGCAAAGATTATCGAGTTTTTGTTTTATTGGGTGACGGCGAGATGGCTGAAGGACAAGTTTGGGAAGCAGCGATGGCGGCTGCTCATTACAAACTGGATAATGTCACTGCCGTCTTAGATTTGAATGGACTACAAATTGACGGATCGACAGATAGTGTCATGTGTTCGACACCGCTAACAGAAAAGTGGCGGTCCTTTTGCTGGAATGTGATCGAAGTCGATGGGCATGATGTGGAGGCTTTGCTTGCGGCCTTTGCCGAGGCAAAACAGTGCAAAGGAAAGCCGTCCATCATTATCGCCAAGACGGTGAAGGGCAAAGGGGTTTCCTTCATGGAGAACCAAGCAGGCTGGCATGGCAATGCACCGAGCGTTGAACAAGGCGAGCAAGCACTGAAAGAATTACGGAAGGAGGCGTTAAGTCTTGGCTGATAAAGTAGCAACACGTGATGCATATGGCAAGGCCCTTCTAGTGTTAGGGGCTGAAAACCCCAAAGTTGTTGTCTTAGATGCAGATTTATCGAAGTCGACCAAGACCGCCGACTTTGGTAAAAAATATCCTGAACGGTTCTTCAATATGGGTATTGCCGAGTCAAACCTTTTAGGGACGGCTGCTGGGCTAGCGGCTGCAGGCAAAATTCCGTTTGCGAGCACTTTTGCAATTTTTGCAGTGGGCCGGGCTTTTGAGCAGATCCGCAATTCGATTGCTTATCCTAAGCTAAATGTTAAAATTGCAGCCACCCACGCTGGAATTACGGTAGGAGAAGATGGAGGTTCTCATCAGGCTATTGAAGACGTGGCTATCATGCGTGCTGTCCCCAACATGGTGGTTTTAGTACCTGCCGATGGAGAGGAAACTCGCCAGGTGATTTTGGCTGCCGCTAAATACAACGGCCCGGTTTATATTCGAATGGGGCGCTTGGAGGTGCCACTCCTTTTCGGAAGCGATTATAGCTTTGAAATTGGGAAGGCGAATGTCCTGAAAGAAGGGACCGACGTTGCTATTATGGCGAATGGTGTGATGGTGTCCATGGCTTTAGAAGCGGCTGAGCTGCTTGCTGCTGAGGGGATTAGCGTGAGTGTCGTTAATGTTGCTTCGGTAAAACCCCTAGATGAAGAAACGATTGTGCGGGTTGCCAAACAGACCAAAGCCATTGTAACGGCGGAAGAGCATAATATTATCGGCGGACTGGGCAGCGCGATCGCTGAGGTGTTGGGAGAAAAGCAACCCACGCCTATGGTTCGAGTTGGAATAAAAGATACATTCGGTGAATCTGGACGACCTCAGGAGCTGCTTGAGAAATATGGGTTGACTAAGGCCGACTTAGTGAATGCGGTACGTGAGGTCCTTCTTAAAAAAGCTAGTAAGGTTATGTGAAAACGATAACTCTGATCTTTAGACGAAGATAGGACAAGTATTCCTCGAGAGTGCTGTCCTTTCTTTCTTGTTTTCGAACGCGAGGCGCGATGCACGATAATATGAGACCAAGCCTTGAGGTGGGTCTTGAACTTCGGACTTCGCGTCTTGCGCCTCAATCTGCAGGATATCCGCGATGAGTGTCGAATGCTTTAAATAGTATGGAGAAAAAAGGGCGTGTCGTGCGAAAATCAAGGAGGACAATATGATTCAGTTGAGAAATGTGTCCAAGATTTATCCGAACGGTGCCAGAGCCCTAGTTGATGTCAATCTGAAAATTGGCAAAGGGGAATTTGTTTTTCTGGTAGGTCCAAGTGGGGCTGGTAAATCGACGATTATTAAATTATTTTATCGGGACGAAACCCCGACTCGAGGACAGGTGCAAATTAATAGTAAAAATTTGGTTCGTATGAAAGATCGAGAAGTGCCTTATTTACGGCGTGGTATAGGGGTGATCTTTCAGGACTTTAAGTTGTTGCCTAATAAAACAGTTTTCGAAAACGTTGCTTTTGCGCTCGAAGTGATCGGAGTGTCTAGAAGTGAAGTTAAGAATCGAACGCTCGTGACCTTAGAACTTGTGGGACTGGCGAGCAAGGAAAAATCTTTTCCGCATGAACTATCAGGAGGGGAACAACAGCGCGTCTGTGTGGCTCGGGCAATTATCAATAATCCGGCATTATTGGTGGCAGATGAACCGACAGGCAACCTTGACCCAGAGACGGCTTGGGAGATCATGGACTTGTTGTACAATATTAACAAACGAGGCACGACTGTTGTTATGGCTACCCATGCCAGAAATATTGTGGATAAGATGCAGAAACGTGTGATTGCCATAGAAAACGGCCGGGTTGCGCGGGATGAAGAAAAAGGAGGATACGGCTATGACGCTTAACTCCACTCGTTACATTCTGCGCGAGACGGTCCATTCTATGAAACGCAATCCTTGGCTGAGCATTGCCTCCGTATTAACAGTTATGGTCTCTCTGGTGATCTTAGGATTCTCAGTGTTTTTTCTTGCCAACGCCTCCAATATGGCTAAATCCTTCGAATCTCAGTTGGAGATCGCCACATTTGTGCAAACTAGCGCAACCTCCGCCCAAGTGCAGGCTTTACAAAGCCAAATTCAGGGGATGCCCGGTGTGGCTTCTGTGACTATTGTAACCAAGGAACAAGCGTTAATTGATTTCGGCAAAACGATGGGCGGGTCGCAAGGCAATTTGGTGACTGATCTTGGAGGCACCAATCCTTTCCCAGATAAGTTGACGGTTAAGGCGACTGATCCTCAAAAGGTTAAAGCACTAGCTGATGCAGTGTCTGTTCTACCTGGGGTGGACAAAGTACGCTATGGACAAGGATATGTGGATAAGCTTCTGATCTTCACGCAATGGCTGAGGTGGATTGGTCTGGGCGTGGTGGTAGCCTTTGGCATTGCTGCCATAGTATTGATTTCTATTAATGTTAAAATGAATGTCTTTTCCCGGCGTCGTGAAATTCAGATTATGAAATTAGTAGGTGCCAGCAATGGTTTCATCCGTTGGCCTTTCCTGATTGAGGGGTTGGCACTAGGTTTGGTTGGGGGAGCACTGGCTGCCACTATTGTCGGCATGGGTTATAATTGGCTAGCAAACTATATACTATCAACCTTAACCTTTCTGCCGGTTGTTCAAAATGGAGTCCTCTTTCGCCAAGTAACAGTGGGTCTACTGCTCGTAGGCATGGTAATGGGAGCCATCGGCAGTGGATTATCTTTGCAGAAGTTCCTTCGTGCTTGAGAGGCAGGGAAAACAGGGAGACGGTTCGCTCGTCTTAATTGAGAAGATTGGAGAACCGTCTCCCTGCTGATTGTTAAATTTTTAATTAAGGGTGGAGGAGTCGTTTGTTCCAGAAAAGAGTGATACCGATTGTGGTACTAAGCCTTTTTTTGCTTGGGACATCGGCATTGCCTTCCCAGGCTAATCAACTAGGAGATGCCGTTCAGCAGAAACAAGACCTTGCCAATCAAAAGAATCAAGCCCAAGGAACGTTAAATCGACTTACCTTTACGGCAGATAAAATGAAGGCTCAATTGGCTCAACTAGAAGCTCAAATCGCTGCGGCACAGACGCTTTTAAGTCAAAAGCAGGTCGCTTATGCCCAAGCCCAGCTTCAAGTTCTCTCCGCTCAAAAGGAACTCGATCAAAAGCAAAAAGAGCTAGAGGAGCGGCAAAGTGCCTTTGGGAAAAGAGCGCGAGGAATTTATGAGAGTGGGCAGATTAGTTATTTTGAGTTGCTCTTTCAGTCGGCAGATCTCAGCGATTTTATCTCTAGAATGGAATATTTTACCAAATTAGTAGATAATGATCATCAGTTATTGACGAATATTAAATCCCAAAAGGAACAAATTGCCCAAAAAACACGTGAATTGCAAAATCGCAGGGATCAAGCTGCCCAGCTTCAAGTGCAGGCCGCTTCTGTTAGCGCAAATCTCGATCAGACAAAATCTCAACAACGTCTGGCGTTGGAACAAAATCAGAAGGCCCAACAAGCGGCTTTTGACGAAGTTGACCGATTGGAATCTGAAGCGAATGCTATAGGGGATAAAATCAGAAAAATGCAGGCAGCACAGGCGTCACGCCAAGGAGGCGTAAGTGGATCAATCTCTATCTGGCCAGTGCCCGGCTTTTACGAAATTAGTGACCCATTTGGTTGGAGGACCCACCCTATAACTCATAAACGGAGCCTGCATACCGGAATGGATATTGTCGCTCCGACTGGAACACAGATTCATGCAGCTGGAGCAGGGGTTGTTCTGGTAGCTGGTTGGAATTCGGCCTATGGAAATATGACGATTATTGACAATGGCAATGGCATATCCACACTTTATGGACATCAGTCAGCCTTGGGTGTCACTGAAGGCCAATCGGTCCAAGCTAATCAAGTGATTGGATATGTTGGTTCGACAGGTATGAGTACAGGCCCACATTTGCATTTTGAAGTTCGGGTAGGCGGAAATCCAACAGACCCGATGCAGTATTTTCCAGATTAATGGATAAGCCCGTATTTCTACGTAGGGATGAGCATATAATAGAACGAGACTTGAGGGAAGGGGTTTGACTTGATTGCAGGAGTGGAATTGGAAGAGAATAGCTAAACACGTTGGAGTCGTCTTTCTGATATTTTCCGTACTCGTGACTACGTTAGTGGGCGGGATTATTCTCACCAACGTTGATAACGTGGGGAGATTAGTTCACGTTGTGCAACTGATTCGCAGCGATTACTTAGAGAAGGTATCAACCGATCAGATTGTAGAAGGCGCAACTAAAGGCATTGTAGATGCTTTAGGGGATCCCTATTCGACATATATGAATGCCAAGGAGAATCAAGAACTATTCCAAATGTTGGAAGGAAAGTTCGGTGGAGTAGGGATTGTCCTTAGTCTAAAGGATCCTAAAAAGCTTGTGGTAATGCGCCCTATCAAGAATTCGCCGGCTAGTAAGTCAGGTATCCGATCAGGTGACGTTATCAGCAAGATCAATGATGTGGATACGTCCGGTATGGAGCAAGACAAAGCGGTGGCTATGATGCGGGGAGATCCGGGAACAAAAGTAAACTTGGCCCTCTACCGAGACAGCACGAAGAAGACGTATACGGTTAGTTTAACGAGGGAAAATATCACCGTTCCGACTGTTGATGGGGAGGCCTTGCCGGGGAACCCGGATATTGCTTATATTAATATTTCTCAGTTTGCCTCAGATACAGGGACAGAACTAAACGACACCTTGAACAATATGAACATCAAAAAGTTTAAGGGACTGATCCTAGATATGCGGTATAATCATGGCGGAGAGCTTAATGCGGCTGTCCAAGTAGCCAGTAACTTTGTCCCAGCTGGTCCGGTGGTTTATATTGTCGATAAACAAGGCAATGTAGACACCAAAATGACAACGGGTACTTATTTGGGTATGCCTATGGTTGTTCTCGTCAATGAAGAAAGTGCTTCGGCAGCTGAGATCGTAGCTGGAGCTATTAAGGATGAAAAAACAGCGACCATAGTGGGAGTAAAGACATTTGG
>OMOF01000868.1 GCA_900290375.1 Candidatus Desulfosporosinus infrequens | reverse complement strand
ATCAGCATTGTGTTGTTGCTATAACTGAATTAGTTAGTGGTGATTGCCATTGCTTTACCTTCAATGAAGATGGTAATTTTATTCACAAGAATTTTAAAACACCAGAGGAAGCAAAATTATTTGTGACTGAATTGAATAAACCAAATTACTATGCTGCATTCAAAGGTTCATATGAATTGGTATATCTTGAACCTGAATCAGAGGAATGGTTAAACCTTCATGAAAAATGGTGTAATTTTATAAAGAGAATGAATGCAATGGAATTATGGAAAAGATTGCCTTGGTATAAGAAATTGTATTATAAAATACGATTTAAATTTGATATGTTTGAATAAAAAAGAGGGGAGTTTTTAGCTCCCCTCTTTCATTTTAATTGTCTGCTCTTTTTGGGTTTCTTCCCCATTCATCACCTTGAGTTCCTGTAGGTAATGAAATCGCATTTTTTAGAACTTCAAGTTCCTTTGGTGAAATACCTTGGAACTTAGCCTTAACTTTGTTTATAAAAGATTCAGCATTTCCTTTATATTTTTTAAATGCATTTTCCAAAGAAGAGAAGGTAATAGGGGTGTTAGCTGGAACACCTAATTCAGAAGCATCTACAGCATCAAGTGAACCTAATTTTTCAAGGATAATATTTGCCTCTTCAATTAGCTTTTCCTCAACAAGATATTTCTCAAATTTTGACTCTTTCATATCTTTTTTATCTTTGCAATCACAAGCACATTTTTTGCCATTTCTACCTTTGCCCATGAAGTCAGATGCACCTTTGGCAATTGGTAAACCACATTTTTTACAAACACCTTCTTTGCGCTCTTTTTCATCACAATTGCATTTTTCAAATATGTCAAGTAGTTTACTCATAATTACATTTCCTTGTGGACGCAACGTTTGCCTTTAATTTTACCAAGACCTTTGTATACTTTTTTATGGAATCCAATAATCTTTTTACCAATTTCAGTTGAACGCCATTTATTATTGCGCTTATTGATAGTTTTCTTATTTTTACCATAAGAAGTTTTCATTAGCTTTGCTGCTGCTCTAGCTGCTGGACTTTTCTTAGCTTTGGTGAAGAATGCAGAACCTTCAGTAATAATTGATTCAAGCATAGTATCTTCAATTTCAAACATATCTTTTCCTTCGTCAACGATTTGGTTAATAACTGTTTCAGGTAGAAGGTCAGCATATTCATAGATTAGATCAAGGCCAATTTCACCAATATCATCACCATCTTTTTTCTTACCTTGTTTTACATCACCATCAGCAGAAGCATTATCTAAATCTTCACTATCATCTTCATCATCATCTTTTAGTTCTTCTTCAAGTTGGTGACGAACATAATCAATAATTTCTCTTAGATCATCAGCAGTATAATGACCTTTTCCATCAGGTGCATGATCTTCTAGTTTTTCATCTTTTCCTTCATCATCACCTTCATCTTCAGCATTGATATCTTCAGGTGTGTCTTTAACATTTTGTACAGCATCATCACCTTGTTGTGGTTCAAG
>OMOF01000869.1 GCA_900290375.1 Candidatus Desulfosporosinus infrequens | reverse complement strand
ATAGGCAATTTTATCTTCGAACTTGTAATTACTGACCGCCATTATAAGATAGTTGAAGAAGACCTACAAACCATCCATAAGAATTAGTATAAAAAATCACGGGGTAAATTATTACTCCGTGATTTTTACATTACCTATTGCCTAATTTTTTAAACTGCCTTTAAATGTAAATTAATTAGGATTTAATAAGTCTGACTCCTAAATCAAATGCCTTATTCATATCCTCAGCTGAAATCTTTTCGATGCGACTTGATTTTTCTTCTATATCAGGCATCTGATAAACGTACTTTGAATAATCGTCAAATAGAACGGTATCAGTCAAAGTTAATAATTCACAACTACCCAATGTATGGCCAATCATTTCTGATAAACTAACTAAAGTATCCTTAACCCCTCTCTTAACATAAATTTCATCATTCCCATTCATTGTTGCAATTAGGGCTGTTTTAAAGTTTTTGGGTTTAGGCCCTGTACCCGTACCACCATAATCAAGATATTGAAAAAGCAATCTATCTGTAAATGAACGCATTTGACCTGATAGATTACCATAATAAATAGGCGAACCAAGAACAATTACATCTGATTGTTCAATACGTTCCAGCAAGGGCTTAAGTTCATCATTTACCATACAATGTCCAAAGGATTTACTATTTTTTAATTTGCAAGCATAACAACTGATACAGTCTTTGTAGTTAAGGTCAAAAAGATTTACAAATTCAGTTTCAGCTCCTACTGATTTTGCGCCTTCAATGACTTGGTGTAACATTTTTGCGGTATTGCCTTGTTTTCTTGCACTACCACACAAAGCTATGAGTTTCATAAATTATCCTCTTCTTTCTATCATTTAGTTAAAAATGATTTGTCAGTCAATCTTAAATTTCACACTCGCCCATACATGCCAAATACTCTCGGCATATTCCAATCGTGGGAGAGAAGAATGGATACGCTATGCTTATTACCTCCCCGATACATCGACACACGTATTTCATGTGCATTATGAACATTTGGCGAAGCCGATTAAAGTCTTAAATCTATACCATATATTTTCTCAGAGTACCTTCGAGTATTTTGTTTACTATCCACGCGGTATTGCCTTCTTTCCGCGGAATTGCGATAAATCCGATGATTTTCATCTTTTTCCTCCTTATTATTCCGGGAATCATTCCGAAACCAACGATGAACCGATATCCTTCATAGCAGTGTGCAGATCTTTTCTTTCATGCGCCGGTTCATTTCGTATACCGGCAACGACAACTACGTCTTTAACATCAAATTCCAGCAACTGAAACATGTTTTTCGTGTAATCATAATACGACTGAAACAGGCTTGAATCAGGATTACCCTGATCAAACACAAGAACCAGCTTTTTCGCAGCATTTCGTTCTTTGAATTGCGGAGAGAATCGCGGATGGTATTGTGCGAACAACCTGTCGGTGAATATCTTCGCCTGGGCGCTCATCTGCCCCATGTAAGTAGGCGAGCCGAGAACAAGAGCATCGGCA
>OMOF01000870.1 GCA_900290375.1 Candidatus Desulfosporosinus infrequens | reverse complement strand
CGTTGTTCGCGACTTGCTTTATCAAAATAACCCCACAAATCAAAACCAAATTGAGTTAAGCCAGAATTAACAAGGGGATCCATAATTGAGTTTAATAAAATCGCGGCAAAGGCTGTATCAAAACCAATCTTCAAACCAAGGTCGGTTATTGAAGCCTTGGGAAAGCCCTGTTGAGCTAATAATAAATGTCTTAATTCATGTGCTACATCAAAAGCATCATCAAGACTAATTGGCGATTTTTTTATAATAATTAGGTTAAGAAGACCTTGAATTTCACCAGTTCTCATGTTTGTTGATAAAGTCGGGTCGACGCCCCAAATGACTGGCTTAGCTATCTTTGATCTCTCTGAGATGAAATATGCTTTGTNNAAGTATAGTATTTAAGGTATAGCGCTCAGCATAGATTGTAAATTCGTTGCACATTCCTGATTTTACTAGAAATTCAGGCAGCCCCTTAAGAGGCAAGCAACAATCCCGATATTTTGATCCGCTTTTGCAAGGGCAGCTTTGATTCAATTCAACCATTATAGAACACCTCCAAAATTCAATTAATCTTAGGTATTCAACTTGATAATTTGAAAAACCTGCCTATGAAAGCGGAATCTTAAAAATTAGCAAGAAATTTATCCGTTAAAGGCCCAAATACCGAAGGTGATGTTCCTACACCACTGACGCTTCTATCACGAGGGTGTGTTTTCGGGGCCGCGCTACTAGTAGCGAGTCATCCCTGAAATGAAGCTAACGAAATGGCCGACATTCTGCTCATAATGGAAGGTAACACATTATTAGCATTAAAGCGAGCGAAATAATGTCAAGCATTATCAATGTCTGGATAATTAACGGACTTTGATAGTGCTTTTTTTATTAAAAACACAATATGAAATATATAGTTAACATATTGAATATTATAGTATATAATATGATGAGGGGCGCCGTTTGAAGAATCTAAAATTGAAATCAGCAAGAGCTATTGGCAGAAGCAGTCGGCGTAACAAGACAGACAATCGGAATGATCGATCAAGACATCAGCACTGTATGACTGGCATAGTCCAGTAATTTTCCTATTCATATTTATAGTCTTATTTGTAGTCATCTTTCTTCTTACCAATAAGTTCAATTATCACAGAGGTCATAAGTACGAAAAAGAATTTGATGACGATA
>OMOF01000872.1 GCA_900290375.1 Candidatus Desulfosporosinus infrequens | reverse complement strand
CAGGGATCACATCCCCAATTTTTCTATTTTCCTCATCTAAAAACCTAATATTAACTCCTTGTAACATCTGGCAATTCTTATCCGTAACATGTCCATCCAAAATTTTAGCCACTTTAAAACAAATTCGCTGATGCAGAGGTGTCGGTGCTGGAGTCATATACACGATGTTATCAATAAACTCCAATTTATCATCACTTGCTTCTCTGAGTTTAAGAAAGTCCTCGTAAGAAATGGTTCTGGTTTTTACAAGGGCCATATTGCTACCCCCTATCTTACATATATTACAAGTCAGCTATATCACAGAGACCCGGGTCTATTCTGCAATTGGCTTCTTTACTCAAAATTTTCAAGGTTAGTAGGGCATATGTTCTGCTAAAAAACATTAAATTATCAACTATAATTCATCACTGGTCTTGTGCTATGGATAACGCAAACTTCAATATCTTTACTAAAATAGTCACCAAACTCGGGAAAAGTTTAATGCATGAGCTACTTCTGAATTATTATATTGGTTCGATATATTTTCGCCAGTTCAGTGAAAACAGTACTACAGTTAATGCTGATATCATTGTTACAAAAAAGCCAACAAAAAAAGGCCACCCATCTATAAACAGCAATACAATACCATATAATACGTAACATAATCCTATGAAATAAAATATCAGTCTGCAAGCCCTAACATAAGTCTTTTCATCAATTACTTTATATTTCATCCTATTAGGTATAATAATTCTTAAAGGTAAATATTTACCAATCAATATAGTAGTTACACCTAAAAAGATATAAGCACTTTTAATAAATACGAGTACCCATACCATAAACTCTCCTCCTTAAAGCTTGCTACACTAAATGCTACAATTGCGTAACCGCAAATGGACCAACCAATATCTTTACTGAAAAAGTCTCCAAACTTGGGTTATAATAAATCTTTCTTCATGCAAATACTATTAGTATCAGTTACATATGGCTCAAAATTCTCTATTTTAACATATCCCATTGTCATATATAAATTAATAGCAACGTTCTGTTTAACTCCTGTCTGCAAAACAAGCGTTTTGATATTACAATCAATTGCCCATTTTTCAAGTTCTTTTATTACTCTTTTCGATATACCTTTACCCCTATTTTCTGGAGTTACAAACATCCTCTTCAATTCAGCTAAATCGTTATCTATAAACTTCAAACAACCAGACGCTATCGGATTATTAGTATCGTAGATTATAATAGTTCTCAAGTCCTTAACAATATTATATGGTGAAAAACTTTTTTTTTGGATATCACCGTATATTGTATATAATTCCTCATCTAGTTTCTTTTCCAAAATTTTAAAATCTGCATTTTCTGTACTTGTTCTTTCAACTTTAATATTCATGTTTAACCTCCAATTATGTAATCTTCAAACTTCATAAAAAATCATACCTTAGAGGTGGGTTCATATCTGTTCGCTTAAATTTCCTTTATGGATATATCAAAATCATTCGCCACAATGGAATGATTTATCTTTATTTTACTTATTGAGTCCATCGGTCAAAGGAAA
>OMOF01000876.1 GCA_900290375.1 Candidatus Desulfosporosinus infrequens | reverse complement strand
TGGCAAAACAGGATAAGTTTTGGGAAACCTTAGGTTGGTTCCCATTGATTTCTATCTGCTGTACGGTTTTTTCTTGGTCGCGATTACTGCGCTAAAGCCTTTTCCACAACCGCAAGTTGCTCCATCAACGTTACAAATGCCATATGCATTTCCTCCTTTGCCATAGATAATGCTTAATATGTATAAATTAGATAATACGGAATTTGTGTCATGTTCCTGGAACGTCTTCAGCCTACAGAATGTTTCTAAGATTATACTTTTCTGAGTGTGGAATACACCAATTATACATATTAAGGGTTTTTGTGGTAATACTACAAAAAAATACCGTCATAATCTAGAAGATGGTCAAAGTTGGAAGGGGTTATTATGGACCGACCTGAACCTAATTCTGATGTGCGTCGTTATACAGCGTATATTAGTCCGTTTGGCATAACACAACTTCAGTTAAAGAATCCTTATGCAATCGCTTGCTGGTCACTTTTTTTCCCTGGGGCTGGTCACCTGTTTTTATGCAAATACTTCAGGGGATATCTTCTGTTCATATGGGAACTTTATGTTAATTTACAGGCGCATGTTAACTTAGCGATTCTGTATTCCTTTACAGGTAAATTCCAAATGGCAAAAGATGTCGTCGATATAAAATGGATATTGTTTTATATTCCTACGTATTTTTATGCCATCTGGGATAGCTATCGATGCACAATTGAACTCAACCATCAATATACATTAGCAGCCCGAGAAGATGCCGAAGTTAAAATGTTTAACATAGGACTCTTTGAGATTAATTATGGTGATAAAAGAATACCTTGGCATTCAGCTGCATGGTCGGCATTAATGCCAGGACTAGGAGATTTCTTGAATAGTCGGCTCCCCGCTGCCTTATTTAGTGTAATAATATTTATTGTGATTGGCACGCAGTCTAATCTTCTCTCTGCTATTCATTACACTTTCCTCGGACAATTTGAAGATGCCAAAGCTATTATTAATCCTCAGTGGTTCTTAAATGTTCCCAGCGTCTATTTCTACGCTATCAATAGTGCTTATGCGAAAACTGTCTACTTTAACAAGTTGTTCGATTGGGAACAAAGCAAGTTCCTTAAAAAAAATTATGAACATAAGAATTATAGAATGCCCGTTGGAACAATGGATGGAAGCGGTGT
>OMOF01000967.1 GCA_900290375.1 Candidatus Desulfosporosinus infrequens | reverse complement strand
AGGCTCACTTACTATTCCAGTCTCTATAACACTCTCCCTTCTGCTTATATTCTTCAGTAAAATAGGGGAAGCCTGCTGAGCCACTTGTCCGATAATCCCTTCACCCCAAAGATATTCCTTGCCTAATTCTTCTCGCTCCACCAACGCATACGCTGCAGACCGCCTAAGTATCCTGACGTCTTTATCCTGCAAATACAATACGCCTGAGCCAGCGCCTACGTAAGCAGCCAAAAAGTCTAACGCGCGGCTTGAGATCTCCCCCATGGCCAAATCCCCTGTGAGCTGATCCTTGAGTAAATTTTGACCCTCCCTTTGCCAACGCTGACTTTGCAACCTATCCAACATAATATTAAAATTACGATGCATTTCTGAAATCTCAGTATTACCAGAAGGTTCTTGCTTAGAAATATGCCCTGAGGAGGCAATTGCCGCCATGTTGTTTTTAAGTGTATTGATCGAGGTCATCACACTCTTGATCAGCAAGAAGGTACTTGTTAAAATTATGATAAATAACGCTAGAAGTATTTCGAGGATAAAAAAGAAGGCCCCTTGTTTTTGGTTGTTATACTCCAAAATTAAGTCAGTTGCTTTTTGACGCGCATATTGATTTAAGGCATCAAATTGAAACCCTAATTGTTTAAATTGGAGATTTGATTGATTGACCAGCGGCTCAAGTGCCGCAGTTTGATTTCCTTCTTTAACCAATCGAAATTCGTGATCAATCATGCCACTCCAAGTCAGGAAGTTTTGACGAGTGTCTCTTTCCAGCTTCGAACCTGGCTCCCCTAAAATTAGTTTTTGGACGATATCCATGTTTTGATAAACATTGGGCTCTTCTCGATCATAGAGATTCATAGCCTGGTTAACGTCGTATTGATTCGTAGCCATCAGCGCATTATTGATCGCTCTATTCATTCTCAACTCAGATATTTGAGCAGAAGCTGCAGCATTCGAGACTATCATTGGATGCTCGTAAATTGTGTTAGCTATAACCGCCATACTATTAATGCTCATCATTACGACTATCGCTAAGATGAGTGCGCTCAATAAGGTAATAACGGCCAACAAGATCAATCTCGCTTTGATGGATATCCTACTTAAATAATTCATCAACATCCCTCCGCATCCATCTGATTACCTCTTAATTCTAAGATTCGCATTCTGCATTTTGCTCACATTCTCGTAATTCGACAAAATCCATAATATACCTTCATCCTCTAAAATAAACCATTTAAAGAACAATAGTTTTCTACGTTATTTTCTTTCATATGCCTTCGCTTAATTATCTTAGGTCTTTTGATGATTCTCTAATCCCTAAAAATACCTTTTCCGACGTGATAGGTAAACGGTTTACTCTGACTCCTACAGCATTATAAACTGCATGAGCAATGGCCGGCGGAGGGGTATTGGCCACCACTTCGCCAATCGATTTAGCGCCAAAAGGGCCCGTGGGTTCATAGCTCTCTTCGAAGGCTACGTGCACGTGTCCAATATCTTTGCGGCATGGAATTTTGTACTGCATGAAAGAGTTCGTCGCCATCGTTCCAGCGTCGTCATATCTGACTTCTTCATAGAGGGCCATCCCAATTCCTTGAGCAATCCCACCTTCAGCTTGCATCCTAGCTAAGTTTGGATTGATCACGGTTCCACAGTCTACAACCGCAACATAGTTGATCAGCTCTACTTTTCCCGTTTCCTGATCGATTTCCACCTCGGCAAAACCCGCTACATACGGTGGGGGTGAAACAGCGCTGCCATGGGTCGCATAACCCGTCAGCTGAAGTTTCCCTGTGCCTAGAATGGTAAGCTCAGCGAGTTTAACCAGACTAATCTCTCGATCCCCGTTGAGCGTTCGGACTGCTAACCCATTCAGTTCGGCCTCTTGCAAAGCAACCCCTAACAGCTTCGCTCCCTGCTCCAGAATCTTTTTTTTCAAATCTTCCGCTGCTTTGACGGTCGCTGTTCCTGCTACATAGGTTGTACTCGAAGCGTAAGACCCCGGATCATAGGGAGAACTATCCGTATCTGCAGCGTTAACCATAATATTCTCTATCGGTATCTCCAAAATCTCAGCAGCCATCTGGCTGAGTATGGTATCACATCCGGTTCCCATGTCGGTTGCACCCGTGAGAAGGGTGAAGTTCCCATCATCATTGAGTCTGATCTCTATGGATGCAGTACCGATATTGGCAATCCCCGAGCCTTGCATGGTGATTGCCATTCCCACAGCTCTAACTTTATTTTCACCGCTTGCTCGGCGTGGAAATTTGTCCTTCCAACCGATCAGCTCTTTGCCCTTCTTGATACACCGGTCTAAGGACGAACTTCCCAGCAGAACTCCTTGACCGGTTAGAAAAGTTTCCCCTTCTTTGCTGATATTCTTTAGGCGAACCTCCGTTGGATCCATACCTAAGCGCTCGGCCAATAGGTTAACTGTCGATTCCAAGGCAAACGTACCCTGAGTTGCTCCATACCCTCTGAAAGCCCCTGCCGACATTTTATTGGTATATACAGCGTTTCCGGTGATTCGAACAGCTCTCGTTTTATTATAAAGCGGTAGAGTATAATGGCCCACGCAGCTCAAGACGGTGGCGGCATGTTCCCCGTACGCTCCGGTATCCGATAAAACTTCCATATCGATCGCTCGTATAAGGCCTTCCTGATCCGCACCCAGTCTGACTTTCAATCTCATAGCGTGACGACTGGTCGTACTGGTAAATGTTTCTTTTCTGTCATAAACGATGAGCGCTGGTTTACCGGTCTTCAAAGTTACGATGGCTGTAAAAACCTCTACTGCGCCTGTTTGCTTCCCCCCAAACCCGCCCCCGATTCTTGGCTTCATTACCCTAATCTTACTCGCTGGGATCTGCAAAGCTCTCGCCAACTGTCTTCTAATATGAAAGGGAATCTGAGTGGAGCTGACGACTACCAATCTTCCCGTATGATCGAGGAACGTATAAGCACGGTACGATTCCATCATAGCATGGGACTGTGCTTGGGGATAATAGACGTCTTCCACCACCACGTCACAACGCTTAAATTCTTCCTCGACGTCTCCCACTGCTTCGATAAAGGAGGAAGCGATGTTCTTTTCTTTTTGCAGTCCAATGTCAAAATTACAGGACAAATCCTCTTCAGGATGAACGACCGTGGCGTGTCCCAAGGCCTGCTCGAAATCTAAAACTGGTTTCCAGACCTCATAATCCACCTTGATTCTCTTCATGGCCTGCACTGCTGTCTTTTCATCCACCGCCGCGATAATAGCCACTTCATCTCCGACATAGCGAACGATTTGATCAAGGATCAAACGATCATACGGTGAAGGTTCGGGATAGGATTGTCCCGCCAAAGTAAAGCGTTCGCTCGGAACATCTTGGAAGGTGAGGATGCATTCCACACCCTCTACCGCCTCTGCCCTAGAGAGATCAATCGATTTAATCTTAGCAAAAGCGTGTGGACTTCTGAGAATTTTCACCACTAAAGCATTGGACATTGCCAAATCCTCAGTATACACTGGTTTACCAGTTGCAATCGCCATACCATCGATTTTACGGATACTGTGGCCGACACTTTTCATCTCCAATTTTTTCATCTTAAAGCACCCCCAGATAGGTCTTAACCGCTCTGAGTTGTCCCATATAACCCGTGCAGCGGCACAAATTGCCCGTCAGATAGTGAATAATTTCTTCTTCTGATGGATTAACTAATTCATTTTTCATGGCCAGTACATTCATGATGAAACCCGGGCTGCAAAAACCACATTGCTCAGCTCCTTCTGCGGTGAGTACTCGCGCAAATTCTTCCGCTTCTTTAGGAACTCCTTCTATTGTTGTGATTTTCTTACCATGAATCCGCAAGGAAAGAATAGAACAAGAGAGCACTGGCTTATCCTCAAGCCAAACCGTGCAAAGTCCGCAACAGCTTGTCTCACATGCCTTTTTAACGCTTAGGAGTCCATGGGATCTTAAAGTATCCGCTAAAAACTCATCCTTTTCGACGTCCCAGGTCACCAATTTATTGTTAATTGTCACTTTAATTTGCATTGTAGTACCTCCATGATTCCCCTTTTGACGAGCACTCGGCAGAGAGCCTTTCGATAGTCTGCCGTCCCCCTCATATTCGTTCCGAAGGATAGCTCTTCTGAAGCCCCTTGCGCAGCGTCCTCAATCTCTTCGACACTGAGGTTCCCCTGTGCTAGAGCTGCTGAAGCGCTGAAGGCTATTGCAGCCTTACTTGGCCTGGCCCCTACTGCGACTGTCCATTGCTCCCCCAGCTTGGAAACTGCAACATTTAAGACCGCATAGTCGCTAGCCGATTTCCTCAAACTCAGGTAAGTAGCTTGGCGGTCATTTTTCTTAATCCACAATCTAACTAAAATATCCTTTTCCTTAGGTCGATTCAAGAAGTCCACCAGAGACATTCTTCCGCTCTTATATAATTCAACTTCTGTATCCAACACTAACAAAGCCGTGAGTAAATCTGAAAATCCATACTTTGCATAAACTGAAGCACCTACAGTAACACCGTTTCTAAATTGTACACCGATAATGTTATGCACTGATTTCGGAAGCACCCCATTAAAATACTCGTTGAACAGCTTGTGAGTTTCAAGCTCTCTTAAGCTTGTCATGGCCCCAATCTCGATAAAACCCTCTTGTTCTTTAATATAGTCAAGTTTAAGGTTGGTAAGATCAATGGCAGTACCGATTCGTTTTGACCCCATTTTTAGGAATGCGCAGCCCCCAAGAATTGTATTATTTCTTTTATCAGACAGGATCTGATAAGTTTCTGCCAAGTTATCAGGTTGAACTAAAGCATTTAATGTAAACACGTGGAACTCCTCCTTGTACAAAAATAAAACCCAAGCAACCAGTCTTCAACTCAAATCAGAGTGAGGCCTGACCGCCTGGGTATCCATCGTTCTTGATTTCATTTTACAAGAAGTTGAGGTATAGGTCAACTTCTTTTGAACGTATGTAACTGTCACCCAAAAAAGTTCGAAAGTATACTCGGAGATATCCGTAGTAATTCAAGCCTAAATTTTAAATGTTGCTACGATTGTTGGAACCAGACAAATTGTGCATACCATATAATGGGATTAGGCAATGGAAATTAAGTTAAAATATTCCAATAAACGCTTAATCATAAAAATAGGAGTGATAATTATGGATGGAAGATCTTATGGACATCATGAACAACACGGATATCATGGATATCCGGATCATTATGGTTATCCGGCATACTATGGATATCCTGAACAACATCATCATCATTGGCACCATTATCCCGAACCACTATTCATTCCACCTTCTCATCGCTGGAGACGCCATACTGGTTGGTAAAAATTTAAGTCAGCCTACAACATCTGCGCCTTCTGGCGCAGATGTTTTATTTGACCGTTGGCATTCCAATGAATAGGCATTTTTCCGGCAGCGCTGGATAAAAATATAAAAGGATTTTAATTAGACTATTAGATAATATTCTAAATACAAAACTAAAGTACATTCTTTCTTTCTAGGAATAGCAAACAAATATCCTATATTAATTCCTTTTTCATGATTGATTAAACCAGGAATTACCCGAAGCTCTTTTCTAGCATCTTGTGCTAAAAAAGCCTTGATGCAGTGCAGCTTTTTGCTGTATTTCCTTATTTTAATCGAAACCTTTATACTGCCTAGATCAAGGGCTTTTAACTAAGGGTGTCGAATATCGTCCGAAAGGTTTTTATATAGTAAATTGGTTAATGATTTTTTGTAAGTCAAAGGCCATAGCGGATAGACTCTGGGCCGAGGAAGTAACTTGTTCCATCGAGGCTGTTTGTTCTTCTACCCCTGCAGAAACTGTTTGAGCTTGATCTGCTGTCTCCTGACTAATAACATCAACTTCTCTAACCGAATTAACTATTTGCTGATTTCCACTTGCTATTTGTTGTATGGTAGCCGATATCTGTTCCATCTGAGTGGATACACTTTCAACAAAAATAGCAATGTCGCTAAAGGATTGTCCTGCCACATTTACGACTTCCATACCCACTTTTACATTATTCACTCCATCTCCCATTGCCATGACTGACGTACTAATATCACTATAGTTTTGATTTATGAGGGTCTCTATTTGTTTTGTGGCTTCACGAGATTGCTCGGCCAATTTTCGAACTTCCTCAGCAACAACAGCAAATCCACGACCCTGTTCCCCTGCCCTGGCTGCCTCAATCGCCGCATTCAGAGCCAATAAATTGGTTTGGTCAGCGATTCCGGTAATAACTCCAATAATATTGCCAATCTTTTCGGAATTCGTTGATAACGCCATTATGGAATGTTGTACGCGGTCAGTTCCTTCACTAATACTGTTCATCTGTTCAACAACTCGATTTAAGGCTTTCTGTCCCACCTTAGTTTTGGTCAATGTCTCCACCATTGAACGAGTGATTTCCCCAGAACTGGCAGCAACTTCCTCTGTACTCGCGGAGATTTCTTCTACAGCCGCTGATGTTTCGTTAACTGCAGCTGCTTGTTTTTCTGTCCCTAGGGCTACCAGTTCGATAGACGCCGCTATTTGGGTAGAAGCTTGAGTATTTTGCTCAGCTATAGCAGTTAACTCTTCTGACGAAGCTGCGACTTGCTCAGAAGACTGAGAAACCTGTTCAACTAATTTATGCAAATTATTCTTCATGGTATTGAAGCTAGTGGCTAACAGACCTGCTTCGTCGTTTCCTTTAATTATGACATCTTCGATCGATAAATCTCCCGCAGCGACTCGCTCAACGCTCACCAGTACTTTCTTGATCGAATTAGATATCAAAGTCGCCACCGCAAAACCAATCATTAAACACAATAGGATAGCTATGCCGGATATGGCAATGAGAAGTTTAATAGACAAAGCATAGTCAACATTATTTTGAGCATTTGTTGCATCTGCTTGTTTCGCACTATAATCGGCAAGTTCTTGCAACGTTGCATTGAGTAAATCAATGTGAGCTTGAGCATTTTTTGCAAAATAATCGTAAGCTCCTTTTTGATCTCCTTGACTTGCTATGTCCATCGCCTTTTGTCGTTCAGCCCTGTATGATGCAAGTTCTGTCAAAATTTTTTGCTGTCTCTCTTTCGCGTAAGGATCAGAGGATAGCATTAAGTAGACACTAAAACTTTTATCAATGTTGGCTGAGCGGGTTTTCATATCGCTTTGTTGTGCTTGTTGTGTGTCATTATCTGTTGCCAACAAAAAATGATACATATCTGCTTCGCCGGCTCTAGTCTGAGCGCGCAAATCATTGAGATATTTGACCCCAATTAAGTTATTTGCATAGATATCTGTCATTTGAACATTTGCTTTAGCATTATAATAATAACCCACAAATCCGACGCCCCCTATAAATAAGGCCATTAGAATAACCATTGATAGAATCTTAGTTCTGATTTTCCAATTTATAAACCAATTCATTTCAAGTCAACTCCTATTTTAATAATTTGAGATTAAGATTTGACCCATGGTTTTTCACTTTGCACAGCTTAAATCACAAGACGACGCCTTAATTTTTCGGAACTGGTTCTCTAAGACGAGAAAAGCGTCGACAACAGCAGGATCAAAATGTGTGCTCCGCCCCTCTAAGATAATGTTTCGGCTTCTCGCATGGGAAAAAGCGGCCTTATAACGACGCTCTGAGGTCAGTGCATCGTATACATCAGCTAAGGCCATAATTCGAGCACTCAGTGGGATTGACGGACCCTTAAGGTTTTGCGGATACCCTGAACCATCCCACTTTTCATGATGACTTAGGGAAATCTCCACCGCCATTTTGATAAAAGCGTTCTCTGGGTAATGTTCTAGCATTATCCGCAAGGTTTTTGCTCCAACTACAGTATGAGTTTTCATAATTTCAAACTCCTCTGCAGTTAACCTACCGGGTTTAAGGAGTATTTTATCGGAAATCGCTACTTTCCCTATATCATGTAACGAAGAGGCATAGTAAATATTATCCACAAAAGAGTTATCAATTTCCGTATCCACTGGACACTGTCGTCGAAGTTGCTCAGTGAGGATACGGCAGAACAATCGGGTACGCTCAATATGCTGTCCTGTTTCATCATCCCGAATTTCTGCCAACTTAGAGAAAGCCAGAATTGTGGCCAGTTGTGTCTTAAATAACGCCTCCTTCGTGGCAAGTATTTCCTTGATCTGCACATCAACTAAACTTTGTAAATTGTTATTATGTATTGCTAACGATTTCTGGAGTTGACGTATTTTAAGATGTGTTTCAACCCTAGCATGGACTTCTTCAAATTGGAACGGCTTTGTAATATAATCAACCCCACCGCACTGGAAGGCTCGGACCTTGTCTGTAACTTCACTCATAGCACTAAGAAAAATGATGGGAATATCAGCCAGTTGTTGATCGGATTTTAACCGTTCGCAAACTTCATGACCATTCATGTCAGGCATATTGATATCAAGTAGGATCAAGTCAGGCGGTTTTTTTGTTGCTGCTTTTAGAGCCATCGCGCCATCGAGAAAAGCAGAGATCAGATAGCCCTCTTTCCCTAACATATTTTCTAAAAGTTTTAGATTTTGGGGTGTATCGTCAACAATCATGATAAGTGACGGATTGCTAGCTAAATCGCTCATACCATCTCCGCTTTCTTTAAAATATCCCTTATGCCCCTGTAATCGTAATTATTAGCAAGTTCAAGCAGCCTTTGACCAAGAGCTGGACTATACCTCATAATCTCTTGCGAAATCAGTTCCTTGAGCACGACGCTTTTACCGAATTCGACTGCTTCAACAATACTGTCGATTACCCGAACAGGAACCTCCGCAACCAAAAGTTGGGACTCCTCCAAAGCCGTGGTTATTAGACTTTCTTCCAATGTATCTTGTGGTGAAGGGTCGCCAGACCCAAGTCCAAGGACATCTCTGCGCAGACTCTTCATCTTCTCTTGAAAGCTGTCTGAACTCGAATTTTGGACGATCAAAGTAAATCGGAATGTGCACCCTTCACCCAATCGACTGGTGACCGTCAAATCACCACCCATTAAGCGAGCATAATTCCGACTTATCGTCATGCCTAGGCCGCTACCGCTCCCCTGAAGTTTTCCGCTTTGCGTCTGTTCAAAAACTTCGAAAACTTTTCCGATCTCTTCAGGGGCTATCCCAAAGCCCGTGTCTTCCACTTCAATGGTCAGGAGGAGTTGATCCTCTTTCTGGCCGTTAGTGCAAAGCACACGAATATCCACGCCACCTTTTTCAGTGAACTTGATTGCATTACCAATAATATTGATTAGTACCTGACGAACTTTTTTACCGTCTGCACGAATATTGCTTGGTATTGGATTTATCTGATCTATATTTAAACGCAGATTCTTTTGGGTTATCAGCACCATGAACATTTTGGCACAATCGTCCAACAGATCCAGCAGCGAAAAATCCACAAGATTAAGGCCCACTCTCTCTGACTCGATTTTTGACATCTCTAGGATATCATTAATTAAAGCTAGAAGATGTTCCCCACTCCGGTTAATTATTTTAATGAATTCCGTTTGCTCTGTAGTTAAGGACAGATCGTTCTGCATCAATTGGGCAAAACCCAAGATCCCATTCAACGGCGTACGTATCTCATGGCTCATGTTTGCTATAAAGGTACTTTTCGCTTGATTTGCAGCTTCAGCAGCTAATTTAGCTATTTCCATCTCCTGGATCAGCCGTCTTTGCTCAGTGATATCCTCTTTCACAGCAATGTAATTGCTTACCTTTCCTGCTGCGTCGAAAACTGGAGAAATGGCGGAAGATTCCCAGAACAATTCACCATTTTTCTTCTTATTGCAAACTTCACCTTTCCACTGTTTACCACCATCTAATGTTGCCCACATCCTCGTATAGTACTGCTCAGGGTGCTGACCTGACTTCAAGATGCGAGGGTTTTTTCCTATTAGTTCATCGAGCGAATAACCAGTGACAATGGCAGCATGTGAATTAGCATAGATAATATCCTTTCTCCAGTCCGTGATCACAACACTAATAGGGCTGGCATCGATTGCTTGGAAAAGCATACGCAGGCGCTGGGTTGATTCCTCCATCTGCTCAGTAGCCGTTTGTAATTCTTTATTTGCCTGTTCTAGTTCAGTTGTTCGCAGGATAACACGTTGTTCCAATTCTTCATTCAGAACGTGAATCTCAGCCTCAACTCGTTTCAGTTCTGAAATATCGCGAACCATTGCTCGTATCACTTTCTCATTACCTATATTGAAAGAGGCAAGACGAACATCTGCATAGAAATCCTCATCATTACTTTTACGATGCATCCACTCAAAGTTATTATAACCCTGTTGCAATGCCATCTTTAAGCGATCGTTGACTGCCTTAGAGGTCTCCTCTCCATCGGGTTGGATGGGAGGAGACAATTTAGCCGGACCTAACTCCATGAATTTTTCGCGGCTTTCAATGTCAAAAAGTTCTAAACTTTGAGAATTACAATCGATATAGGTATCTCCTTTGATAAGCATGATAGCATCATATGAACTTTCGTAGATTCCCTTGAACTTAGCCTCACTTTCTCGCAAAGCCTCTTCTACACGCTTAATTTCAGTAAGGTCAGTAATAGTGGAGAGCATACAAGGTTCTTCCAATTGAATTGATTCTGTGGATATACGACAGAACAAGCGTTTACCCTCTTTTGTGTTGAAACTAAAATCAAAATCATCCAGCCTTCCTTCTACTAAGGTCGTCTTGATAATGTGTTCGCAATCCCAAGGGTCGGCATAAATCCCCAGCTCTAATGCCGTGTGTCCGATTACTTCCTGCTGGCTGAAACCGCTTAACTTAACAAATGCCCGATTGGTTTCCACAATTTTCCTATCACCTAAATGAGTAATGAGCATGGCGGCCGGACTAGAATGGAACACCAAGGAAAATTTATCTTCGCATAGCTTTAAAACAGCTTCAGCCTGGTTATTAGAATCATTCATGGTCTCTTCACACCACCATCCAATTCTACTAATTGCCATCTAAAAGAATAACGCCAAATACCGAATGTTTAAAACAATCGGTATTTGGCGTTATTTAAGGCAACCGTTGAAGGTCTCCTTCCATCATAACCAGTTAATATCCATAAAAATGTCAGCATAAATCTATGGCAACCTTGATGGTCTCCATACATTCTCAGCAGGATTTAGTTTATACTAAAAAAATACTATTTTCAATATTAAATGGTATTTTTTTTGGTAATTGTATAAACATTAAATCCTTCTAGTACCCTATATCTAAAGTAATAACTTCAAACGCTCGATCATTTTCGATGTCCCATAACATTACACTTTCCAAAATCCTATGCTTAAAAAGTTCATTAGCCTTAAGTAAATATTCATCGTGTAAGTTAGCACTAAATTTTTCGCGTGCATTTTTGACAATTTTAATACCTTCTTGATCCTTAGTAATTTCTTTTTCTATGGGTGTCAAATAATCTTCTAGTTCCAAAAAGATTTTGTCTTTTTCAGAATAGGTTCTTACCACCTTCGGACCCTTCCCAGTTTTAACCTTAATAAAATCGGCAGTAAATCTCCGTAACGAATGAAGGCATTGAGTATCTATTATGTCCATAATATTACTCCTTCCCAATAGCCTTGCCTAAAATCTATTTTTATTTGTAATATGACGAACTCCAACTATTCAAATACTTATACATATCAGA
>OMOF01000877.1 GCA_900290375.1 Candidatus Desulfosporosinus infrequens | reverse complement strand
AAATCCTTAAGAATAGCCTTGTGAAAATCATCATTATTCATCATATTCTCACCCTCATTATGAATGATGTTTAGTCAACCATTTATATGTCTAATTACGGTTACCTCCAATAGCATAAATCAGAGAAAGAACCACTTCCGACATTATAAACAAACGTTTTCAATGTCGGAATATCTTTAGGCCCTGGTTTAATCTAATCGACGGCATTTATCTTGTCTTACCATTTGTCCACTTCTCAACAATTGCGTAGAACGTATCAGCATCTATTGGCTTAGACAAGTAGTCATCCATTCCAGACTCTAAGCATTTTTCTCTATCTCCCTTTAAAGCGTGTGCTGTCATGGCAATAATTGCAGTGTGAGTTCCTTTTTGGATCTCTAACTGTCGGATAACACCCGTCGCTTTGTACCCATCTAGAATAGGTAACTGAACATCCATCAATACCACATTGAACCGTTGTTCTCGGTATGCATCAATGGCTTCTTTTCCGTTCTCAGCCAAAATAACCTGCCAGCCTTTTTTTTGTGCAAACTTTTCTATTACTATCCTGCTTACCTCGTCATCCTCGACGATTAGCAGCTTAAAAACATCTTCTTTCGCACCGTCTTCTATAGTGAAAACTTTCGTAACGCTAGTGTTATCTTCTCCCTCAAATTTTTCTAATACACAAGTGAAATAAAAGCTACTGCCTTCACCTTCTTTGCTTTCTGCCCATATCTCACCATTCATATTTTCAACTAACCCTTTGCAGATGGATAACCCGAGTCCAGTACCTCCATATTGTCTAGTTGTTGAACTGTCTGCCTGAGTGAAGCTATTAAAAATATTCTTCAGGTTATTCTGACTTAAACCAACGCCAGTATCCTGCACGACCCATTCCAGCTTAACTTCATTATTACATTCCTCAAGCTTCCTGACCTTAACGTCAATTCTCCCTTGCTGTGTAAATTTAATGGAATTACCGATTAGATTGGATAATACTTGTCTCAATCTGAAGGAATCCCCTATAAGTCGACGAGGAACATTTTCTTCAATAACTATATTCAAGACAAACCCTTTATTTAAAATAGATGGCTTAAACATAATTTCAATCTCATTAAGAAACTCAGTAAGCTCAAACTTGAGTTTCTCAATATTTAATTTCCCAGCTTCTATTTTGGAATAATCAAGGATATCATTGATTACTCTCAAAAGTGAATCGGATGATGTCTTAGAAACCTTAATATAATCAGTCTGTTCTTTGGTCAATTCTGTCATCAGTAATATCTGCAGCATTCCCATGACCCCATTCAAAGGGGTCCTGATTTCATGGGACATATTGGCCAAGAATTGGCTTTTTGCTGTGTTTGCGGCCTCTGCTTGTTCTTTCGCCTTTATCAGAGATTCTTCCATTTCCTTCTGAACTGAAATTTCTTCCTCCAGTAGCGTATTGGTCTCTTCAAGATCGGTGTTCATGTCCTGCAATTGCCTTGTACGGTTGCCGACAATTATTTCA
>OMOF01000878.1 GCA_900290375.1 Candidatus Desulfosporosinus infrequens | reverse complement strand
TTAAATTTAAAATCAGTTTCCTGTAATTTTATTGAGAAATCAAATCCTAGCGAACAGAACGAAAGTGACGGGTTATTCTTTTATCAACCTGTCTGGATCGAAGAAAAGTTAAGTGCCGGAAATTGTGAAAAATTGACAAGTGCAGCTGTTATCTTTTCGGATAACATGATTGGAAATCAATTATTCAATATCCTTAAGGGGAAATATAAGAAAATATTTGTTGTCGAAAAAGGCCTATTTTTCACTAGTAACCAAGAAAGTAATATCAAGATTAATCAATTACTGGAAGAGGATTATTCGAAATTATTCCAGACAGTTTGCGAAGGAAATACAATTGAAGATGTTGATTTGTATTATCTATGGTCCTATCGACCGGAAGAATCTAACTTTAGAACAATAGCGGATTTTAATATAAGTGAAGAAAATAGTATCCGGAGTATCTTTAGTCTGGTAAAGAGCCTAACTACACTAAAAGTCAGCGGAAAAATCAATTTATTGATAAGTGTATGTGATAGTTTTGTAGCTGTAATTGGAGACAAAGGATCAGGCTATATTTATGGCGGAATTTCTGGTCTGGCAAAAACTATAGGCCAGGAAACTCTAAAAATTAGTCTGAATATAGTTGATTTTCAGGTTGGTGGTTTCTCGGACTTTGAAAAAGCAACAGTTCTTTTGGCTGAGAACTGTTTAGAGCGATCTGGAGAAATAGTGGCTTATCGGAATAACCTTCGCTATATACAACTCATCAAACCGTTGGAAAAGGCAGTATATTCTCCCGTATCAATCTTGGCAGACAATAAAGTTTATCTGATTATTGGAGGAGCGGGTGGAATAGGATTTAAAGTTGCTGAGAAAATAAGTCGCACAGTTCAAGCCCACATCATATTAATTGGTTCCTCAGTAATAGACAATGAAAAGAAAGATCGGATTGGCAGACTGAATGAAAATAAATCTACAGTCGAATATTTTAGATGTGATATTGCCAATGAGCAAGATGCGAACGACCTAATCGCTCAAATTAAGATGAAATATGGAGAAATCAATGGTGTCATTCATGCTGGGGGTATCAATAGAGATAAACTCTTGATAAGTAAAGATTGGCATACTTTCCAACAAGTATTGTCTCCTAAAACTAAAGGAACATTTATGATTAATGATCTGACCAAAGATGAGCCATTGGACTTTTTTGTTGTTTTCTCTTCAATCACTTCAATAACTGGCAACATTGGGCAAACAGACTACGCAACTGCCAATAGTTTTTTAGACGCGTTCATTCACTATCGCCAACAAAATTATTTTCCGGGCAAAAGCATCAGTATTAATTGGACTTTATGGGCGAATACAGGAATGGGTGAAAACACTCAAGCAGCTGAGTCGTTCACCAGGAAAACTGGGGTTATTAACACGGAAAATGGGATTAAGGCTCTTTTCGAGACATTGAATGGTCAGCATGAACAAGTGATCGTCGTAGGTAATAATATTGCTTTTGAAGATTTTTTAACTAAGAATAAGCTGAAGTTCTTTAAACCACAGAAATTAACGATAATTGATGGGAACGAAAACAATAACCAGATCAATCCTTATAAATTAGAACTTGTATTAAAAGATATATTGTCAGCTATTATTGGTGTATCAGCAGATGAAATTGAGATTGATACGGATTTGCGTGAATATGGTTTAGATTCCATTTCATTAACGGAATATGCTGAAAGGGTAAACCAATATTTTGCGACCTTTATTAATCCTACGATATTTTTTGAATATCCAGATATTAAGGGACTATCTACATATCTGGTTGAGACTGGTTCATTCGTTGCAGCCCAACGAATTGAAACGGATTCATTTTCTTTAGAATCGACAAATTTGCAAGTTGACAAAGACAGTGAAAAGAATGACAAGGTAATCGCAATAAAGTTGGAAAAAGTGTTGGCTCGGATATTAGCGGAATTACTGAATATTTCTGATCATGAGCTTGATGAAAAGACGGATTTAAGAGAATTCGGACTTGACTCTATATTAATAACGGATTATGTAGAAAAAATCAATCAGGAATTTGATACGGATATAAACTCCACGCTGATGTTTGAGTACTCTAATATCAAGGGAATTGCGGACTATTTAGTACGAGAATACTCAACGAAGCTAAGCAATGCTCTGAGTAAAACCGACACTAGTATGGATTTGGTTTATACCCGGGCAACCCCAGGCCTTCCTGAGGTGCGATGTGTCGATAATGTTACGATTAATGACCATGCGATAGATGAAATAGCTGTGATCGGTATCAGTGGTCGGATGCCGCAATCAGAGAATTTAGAGGAGTTTTGGAAAAACCTGGTCGCCAACAAAGATGCTATTTCTGAAATCCCGGAAGATCGTTGGAACTGGCAAGAGTATTTCGGAGATCCTCATATAGAAGAAAATAAAACCAATTCCAAATGGGGTGGGTTTTTAAAGGATATCCGCAGTTTTGATGCGAGTTACTTTAACATCTCACCCCGAGAAGCCGAATTGATGGATCCGCAGCAACGAATTTTACTGGAAGAAGCATGCTGCGTCTTAGAAGATGCAGGTTACAAAGCCTCGGCCATTTCTGGTTCAAAAACAGGGATGTTTATGGGTATAACCAATTTTGATTATAATGAACTTTTAGGTGATAGCGGTGTAAATCTTGATGCCTATACGGCCACAGGGACTTATTTTTGTGTGGCAGCAAATCGTATCTCATATTTTCTCAACATTCATGGTCCGAGTGTTATCGTAGATACTGCTTGTTCCAGCTCTTTGGTAGCGATTCATCAGGCAATCCAAGCAATTAGAAATAATGAGTGTACTATGGCGATTGCTGGTGGAGTAAATGTCATCTGCTCACCGCGTCCGTACTTGTCTTTTGGTCACGCTGGGATGTTATCCAAAGATGGCTATTGTAAAACGTTTGATGCCAGTGCCAACGGTTATGTAAGAGCCGAAGGAGTAGGTGTTATTCTGCTTAAACCTTTGGACAAAGCAGTTGCGGATGGAGATCAGATCTACGGAATTATCAAAGGAAGCGCAGTGAATCATGGGGGGTTTGCCAACTCCTTAACAGCTCCAAATCCAAATGCTCAAGCTGAATTAATTGTAGACGCCTTTGAAAGGGGAAAGATTGATCCTACAACTGTCACTTATATAGAAGCTCATGGCACAGGAACTAGTTTAGGTGACCCGATCGAGGTTAATGGCTTGAAAAAGGCTTTCGAGCAATTAAGCTGTAAGCATAATATTAAGCTTAGAGAAGGATATTGTGGTTTGGGTTCAGTCAAAACGAACATTGGACATTTGGAAGCGGCTGCGGGAATCGCGGGTGTCCTGAAAGTTCTTTTAGCGATGAAACATCAGATGTTACCCGCCAATCTGCATCTGAATAAGACGAATCCCTACATTCAACTTGAGGGAAGCCCGTTTTACATTGTCCAAGAAAACAAAGAATGGAAAGCTTTAAAGGATTCTTTAGGCAGAGACCTGCCCCGGCGAGCCGGGGTCAGTGCGTTTGGCTTTGGGGGAGCCAACGCACATGTCGTGCTGGAGGAATATATTCCCAAAGATCAGGAACGGCCTCAAATAGTAATCACCCCAGAAAACCCGGCCATCATCGTGCTGTCAGCCAAGAACGACGAACGGCTCAAGGAGCAGGTGCAGAACTTATTAGAAGCCATTCGTAAACCGCAGTTCAGCAATGCCAGCTTGGCAGAGGTGGCTTATACGCTCCAAGTCGGCCGTGAGCCGATGGAAGAACGTTTGGCTGTGGTCGTGAATTCCAGCAAAGAACTCGAAGGAAAGCTGCAAAGTTATCTGGAAGGTCAGGACGATATCGCCGAACTGTATCGGGGACAAGTCAAACGTAATAAAGAGACGATGGCTGTTTTTGTCGCCGATGAAGAAATGCAGGAAGCTATTCAGAAATGGATCCTACGTAAAAAGTATCCCAAACTGCTGGACCTTTGGGTAAAGGGTCTGGTATTTGACTGGAATAAACTGTACGGAGCGATCAAA
>OMOF01000881.1 GCA_900290375.1 Candidatus Desulfosporosinus infrequens | reverse complement strand
AAGGCCTTATACATTAAAAATCTCTCTTGGACATTATTAATGATCTCAACATCGATTCCGGCTATAAGTCTGATTTGTTCAATTATGTAATCACGATTATCGGCCTCATGAAGTCCACTTGTTGCCACAGCTCTATATATTTTCACACCGTAATCCTTCATTAGCTTAGAGAAACCCTTTAATCCGGCGCAGGTTTCTTTGATGGTTTTAGGCGAAATTCTTCTTTTGGCATAAGTATCCTTGCCGATATTGTTAGGAAGGGAGACATTTTCTAAAATCATTAAAGTACCATCAGGATTTAATTGGGCTATGCTCATTCTTAAAAAATCAGAACCCACATTAATAGCTGCTATAACTTCATTTTTTTTCTTTTTCATTCACCTAGCTCCTTAGGGATATATTAAAAAGTAATTAACTGATTTTTGAGGTTGTCATAAACTATTCTGTAACTACTCTATTTCAAAAGAAATTCGAAAAACTTGAAACTGATTTGAAATGCCTATATTATTAGAGATATTTAGCTTATTATATTATATCTTAGGGAGAAATAAAATGAAGAATATCGGCGTAATAGATATTGGGTCTAATTCGATGAGACTTGTAATTATACAAATCGGTAAAAAAAACTATTTTCGAATCATCGATGAGGTCAAGGAAACCGTCAGATTAGGAATGGATATGACGACTGATGGTAGACTCAATCCTCTCAGGATGGAAAAGGCTATTAGTACACTTGCGAGTTTCAAATCTTTATGCGAAGGTTTAGGAGAATGCAACATCTTTCCAGTTGCCACTGAGGCTGTCAGGCGAGCGAGTAACCAGAAAGAATTTTTGCATATGGTTAAATCAACCTTAAATATGGAAATCCGGGTTTTGACTGGAGCGGAAGAAGCATACTACGATTATTTTGGCGTGATTAATAGCATGAATTTCTCGAATGCGGTAATTATGGATATCGGTGGATCAAGTACAGAACTTATCTGGGTAAAAGGTAAAAATAAAAAGGAAGCAATCAGCCTTCCCTTCGGAGCTTTAAATATTTCTAATCAATTTAACCTCACGGAAAAAATGACGAATGAGACTGAGAGAGAGTTAAACAAATATCTGATGGCCCAGTTTCGGAAGGTGGCGTGGCTTGAGGAAGTAAAGGATTTACCCCTCATTGGCGTCGGAGGGACAGTTCGAAACATCGGTAAAATTTCCAGAAAGACGATTAATTACCCCATAGAACGTTCTCATAATTACCAAATGGAGTCTTCTGAAGTATTAAATATCTACGATTCAATAAAATATAAAAATCCTGAGCAAAGAAGAAAGGTAAAAGGTCTTTCCAAGGAAAGAAGCGATATGTTTATCGGGGCTTTCTCGGTGGCGACAGCATTAATAAAATATTGCAACAACCCACGACTGATTGTCAGTGGTAGTGGAATTAGGGAAGGGCTGATTTTTGAGATCCTACG
>OMOF01000883.1:1452-1688 GCA_900290375.1 Candidatus Desulfosporosinus infrequens | reverse complement strand
GAAGCGGCCATCGCCGCAACACGCTGGCAGCTCCTGCCGCCGGCTAAAATTACCCAACCTTGGTCCATGTGGCTGGAATTGGTTAAGAAAACGGGAGGAAAGCGGGAATTCGAAGCTTTTATGAAAATAGGTAGTTTTTTGGCTGAAAAAGGAATTCTGGTACCGGGAATGCTTCAGGGAACCACAGATTACACAGATTACACAGATTACACAGATTACACAGATTACACAGATTA
>OMOF01000883.1:0-1442 GCA_900290375.1 Candidatus Desulfosporosinus infrequens | reverse complement strand
CAAAGAACTGAATTGTACATACAGAGCGGACTATATTTGTTATAACGAGGTTCTTGTTGAGCTAAAGTCCGTTTCGAAGATGGGAGTTAATGGTGATCATCAATTGAGTTACAAGTGATTTGTAGTTTAGAACCAAAATGTATTTATTCTGTGTTAATCTGTGTAATCTGTGGTTGATTAACTGAGTACTTGAATAGTCACAAAAATAATGATTCGCAATTCAATTTGTAGGTATAATTTTTATACCTACAATAACACCAAAATGCCTGTAAAATCAGGGTTTATTAATGTAGGTATAATTTTTCACGGGAATCAAGGATTTATATAACGCAAGTTTATACTTTCTGACAGTACAGGAAAAGGGTTTCCCATGTTGATATAGCTTTCTGCATAGAATTAAGATGTTAAGCTGAACTGGGGAGGGGCTAGTTTGAAAAAGATTTTAATTCAAATTGAATCAGATCCAAAGACGAGCGTTTTTGATCAAATTACAGCCTATGACGCTGGAGTGGATCAGGTGTTGCCTTATGGAGGAGTTCAACCGGAAGATGTGGCCAACCTGGTTTATGGGGCTATTTTTACCCGTGGTGGAGAAGAATTGCGCAATACGGCCATTTTTATCGGCGGTACCTCCGTCCCAACAGGGGAAGAGATTAGGAATAAAATCCTTGCGACATTTTTTGGGGATTTTCGAGTGTCGGTAATGTTTGATGCCAATGGTTGCAATACGACAGCAGCAGCTTTAGTGCATAAAATTGCCCACGGGAGGGATCTCCGGGCCAAGAAAGCTTTGGTTGTGGCCGGTACCGGGCCGGTAGGGATTCGGGTGGCCACGCTTCTGGCGCAAGAGGGTTGTGAGATCTATCTTTCTTCCAGGGAGCTCTCCCGGGCGCAGGAAGTTTGCCGGCAGGTGGAAGAAAAGACAGGTGCCCAACTGATGCCTCTTCAAGTGGTTAGTCCTGAAGATATGAATCAGGCTTTGGTACAGGGGATTAACATCATAGCCTGTTGTGGGGCTCCAGGTGTGCGCTTGTTAGATCAGTCGCTCTGGTCTTCCGCCCGGACGTTGGAAATTATTGCGGATCTTAATGCCGTCGCACCGTTAGGGGTCGAAGGTATGAAAGTGACGGACAATGGCCAAGAAAGAGAAGGGAAAATCTTCTATGGTGCTCTTGCCATCGGCAACTTAAAGATGAAAGTGCACCGCGCTGCTGTTCAAGCCTTGTTTGAACGCCATGACCGTGTTTGGGATGTTACCGAGATTTATGATTTAGCCAAGCAGGTGGAGGACTAAATGTTTCTTCTTGTAGGGGTTAGCGTTCGCGCCCTGATGGAATCAGCCGCAGAATCCGGGTATCCGGTTCAGGGAATTGATTTCTTTGCTGATGCAGATAGCTGTCGCTGGGGAAAAACCATGAGTATTACGAATGATTTTGGTCTGG
>OMOF01000885.1 GCA_900290375.1 Candidatus Desulfosporosinus infrequens | reverse complement strand
AAAAATATCAGCCAAAGTATGCTATTCGCACATCAATGTCTGATTACAGACATGAAGAATGGTTAACGAATGTGCCCCTATATGCGATTAGTGTTCTACCAAATATTTTAAAGAAAATATCGAACTGACCAGATTATATCATGTATGTTTATTTGTAGTCTACAATTATGAAAAACATTTGTCTGTTTATATACAAACAACTTTAAAAAGACGGAGAAAATTCCATTTTCAGTTCTATATTATCATTTGTTTAGACCATGCCCAAGCAAACAAATATAAAGGTAGAAATCTCAGTCTTAGGTTAGGGCTGCGCTTATTTCAACTTTAGCAATTTGGGGGGTGTGTAGTAACTGGACAGAAATTCCCGTTACACAACCTATAATTTACCAAATAGCTCTAATCCACCACAAAAAACATCCGCTTCTAATGAAACGATTATTTAACTGCATCAATATGGCTATTAATGCCCATCCCGCCAAAATAGTAAAAAGAGCGTTTTATAAGAGCTTACCTGGTCACCAAGGGTGAGCTTTTATTTGTCCGCCGACGAGAGATTTCCACGTAAAATTTAAAAACAAACACACTAGCAAAAGGTACATTTGTTTTTTGACTATTGTTTTTATTTCTTGAAGATGTATAATCAAATAAAGATATTTAGACATTTGCCGAAACATTTAAATAAGGAGGTATTCGGTCAATGCTTAATCTACCGTTTAAAGCACTCGCAGACCCAACAAGGCGAAAAATTATTTTATTGCTAAAAGAACAAGATTTGACAGCTGGAGAAATCGCTGAACATTTTGACATGACTAAGCCAAGCATCTCCCACCATCTCAATACATTAAAACAAGCTTTGTTGGTAACAGATGAGCGTAAAGGTCAACATATCTATTATTCATTGGACACGACAGTATTCCAAGAAGTTGTGAAGTGGTTTTTTAATGCAGCACATATTAATGAAGGAGGCATTGAAGATGAAAAAGATAAGTAGTATTTTAAAAAAAGATTGGTTAATTTTAATTCTCATTTTTTTAGGCTTAGTACTGGGGACATATTTTTATCCGTCGCTTCCTGATAAAATACCTGATCATTGGGGCTTTAACGGAGAAATTA
>OMOF01000888.1 GCA_900290375.1 Candidatus Desulfosporosinus infrequens | reverse complement strand
ACCCTGCTTAAACCGTCGCAGGTAGCGCTCGTTATAGAATATAAGATGATGAACTATACCTAAAATCGAATTTGAAGATTGTCTACCACGTTGGACGGCCAGTTCAGTGGTTAGTCCTCGCAGGGCAACATTCAACGGAGCAAACCATCCATCCTGATTATGACAAGCACGCAACTGAGTGAGTAGAAATTCTTTACGAGTTGACATCCCTATTTCCCCCCAAGATATTTGGTCATATTTTCGAACGAAGCTACTATTAGTCACATTTGTTCAAAATTAATCTCATTTGTTTGTTTCAACTTAACAAACCGTCCCCCCAATATTCCATTGTGGTGTTTGACGATTTGTTGGGCGGTAAGTAATTCATTATCGAAGGTACTATGTGCATCCTCAACGAGAATCGAATCGTAGCCCATACTAAACGCCCGTCTACATGTTGTATCTACACAGAATTCGGTTTGGCACCCTACAATAACTAATTTACTTATGGATTTTTTCTGAAGCTCTTCATGCAATGAAGTTTGATGAAAGGAATCTGGAGTCCGTTTAACTACCACTACTTCATTTTCCAATGGTTTAATTCTGGGGTCAATTTCACAGGTAGGCTTCCCCTTGCCGAATAACCCTTCATCAGATCCAATATGTTGAACAAAGATAACTGGAGTTTTTGAAGACCTGGCCCGATCTAATAAGTAGCTTATGTTTTTTATCAATTTGTCTCCATTGTACAATGGTAAATCTGGTACTGAAAACATCGCAACTTGGACGTCGGTAATTAACAATCCAGTATTGTTCATCTCTTTCATTTGTTCTGCCACCTCTATAATGTTAATATCGTTATTTATTCTTTCTTGCAACCATAGATACCGCTCACCCAATAACCCTTCATATTACGATAGGGTTTCTAGAAATTCTCAAATAATCCACTCCTTATACTTTCAACATTTCTATTTCGTTTCCTTCCTAGCTATTCAGAAATATTCCAAGAAAGAACAAAAAAAGGCCAGACCGTCCAAACGATCTGGCAAATAACTACAGTGGCCCCTCGCCTATTTAGTTTCATTTATCATGTATGGTTCCAGTGATCCTTCACATAAACGTACGTAGTTGTTACGCCAAGACTTTATCCCGGCGGAGTTCGCCCAGATATATATTTCGGGCGAGGGCCGCAAGGCACTTAGCCTATGTTCATCCCGCACAAGGGGACAAAGGGAAGGTTTTAACCATGGACAGCATCAGCCTCGTTTGATACAGGTGCTATTTGACGCTTATAGTTAATTAAAAAC
>OMOF01000889.1:7365-33043 GCA_900290375.1 Candidatus Desulfosporosinus infrequens | reverse complement strand
GTTATTGCTGTTGCTATTTTGATTCTTATCGCTTTAGGCGTTATATTCTAAAAATTCTACTAAAGCTACCATCTGAAAAGGTGGTAGCTTTTAATAATCTCATTAGCCATCCCTCACAGGCTAATCAACGTTACCCTTACATTTTGCTACATACGCGCTTCTCTTACTGGCGCTGTAAGAACTCACCGCGGAGGAGTTTGAAATGTTTAAGAGCACTCCTAGCAAGATAAAGTGAACAATGAGGGAACTTCCACCATAACTGACCCAAGGAAGTGGTATTCCCGTCAAGGGGAGTAGTTTAGTTACCCCTGCGAGAATAATTAGCGTTTCTGTTCCTAAGAGAATCCCAATACCTGAGGCTAGAATTTGTCCGAATCGGTCTTTGGCACTTAGACTTACTGCAAATGCCCTCATGACTAGAATGAGAAAGAGAACCAGTACAGCCATTGCTCCAGCAAACCCCAGTTCTTCAGCGATAATGGAAAAGATAAAATCTGTACTGGCAACAGGCACGGTCGATGCTCCGATGCCATTGCCTAACCCCGTCCCAAGGATTCTGCCGCCACTAATCGCAAATAGAGATTGAGCAATTTGGTACCCCATACCTGTCGGATCCTGCCATGGATTCATCCACACCATAACCCTGACGCGCACATGAGCAAAAAGCTTATAACCCAAGGTTCCGGTCAGAAGGAAAATTGGTAGAGAAATTCCTATATAGAGGGCCCTCTCTGTCACCACATAAAGCATAAGTACAAAGAGCATATAAAACAATAAAGCTACCCCTAAACTCTTCTGAGCGGCCAAAATTCCAAGAACAAACGCTGCTATCACCATGAATGGACCCAAGGTTTGACGATCTGGTAATGAGAATCTTCCCCATTGAACAGTCCCTACGCGCAACAATTCCTCATTTTCTTCCAAATAAGTCGCTAAAAATAAAAGCAAGGCTAGTTTTACAAATTCTTCTGGTTCAATTCCGATCCCCCCGATTCTCAGCCAGCTTTTTGCTCCACCTGATGAAAAGCCAAACATAAGGGTCATCAGTAACAATCCAACCGCTAACAGTCCCCAGAGGTATCGATACCTCCTTAACTGTTGATAATCTCGGATCATCCAGAGGACCAAATAAAAGATAACTTGTCCGAAGCTCGCCCACCAGAATTGGCGTGATGCAGATTCTGGATTAATTCTCACAACAAAAACAAGTCCGATAGCCAGAATGGCTTGGACTACCGGTAAAATATAGGGATCCCCTTGATAACTGAGAATCTGCTCCAGCAAGCTACCTAGAAGAACTATGCCCGTAAAAATAAGTGCCAGCCAAAGAAGTTGGTTTTGTTGACCCTCCCATTTAAGCATGATAAGTCCTACCCACATGATCACTAAAATAAATAGACGCGTTGTTAAACGTTGAATCATCGGCTTACTCCAAAATATCAGCACTAGGCTGAATAATTATTTTCCAAGTGTTTTCCTGAGTCCTATAAACATTATAACAATTTTTACCAGTATCTGCAATGTTGTTTTTACTCATTATAATGTTTTCATTGGCACCTTAATTTTCGGATAAATTAAAAGCTGCTAAAGCGCAAAGAAAACACTTAAGCAGCAGTATTTTTAAGTTTCAGATATTACTTAATTTTATGAGAACATGTTCTCTCACATTGAAAAGTTTTGTGTATGTTTGCAAAAGCATATCCAGTCTCTGCTGATATTCATTCCCCTTCATAACATAATCATTTCTCAGTTCGGGATATCTATCGGCATCTGGTAAACCCTCAAGGAAGGCAACACGTCTTTGATATTTTTTAATATCTGCTTTCAGTTGACTCATTTCTTGAACCATCGGGTCGATGACAGGATCTAATTCTTCTATCCATCCTTTTAATTCATCACGTTCCATCTCCATAAAATTCCTCCTTTACTTCTTTCCCTATAGAATACATCACACATGCACTTTATTCAAACAAATTTTAGGAACTTCACTGGTACATTAAAATGACCTATTGCGCTTCCTCGAATCTGTCCAGATGGAGCAAATTAATTTCAATTCGCTCAGTTATACCGTTTAAAATCAAATCTGCCAAAATGCGCCCGGTAGCGGGAGCATGCATAAAGCCATGTCCACTGAACCCGTTAGCCAAATAAAAACCTTTAAATTCTGATGCTTCGCAGATAATCGGATGAAAATCAGGCGTTTGTTCGCAAATCCCCGTGTAAGTACGCAACCATTTTATATCGATGGCGGAAGGGATTGTCTCGACTGCTGTCTGAAAAAAATCTACAGCCACAGTTTTATCAACCACATTTATTAATCCAGGCCAAGTGTCTTGATCTGTTCCCCCTAATAATACTACCTTACCGCTGACTTCCTGATGTAAATAAAAACCAGTTGCCAAATCCACAATCAAGGGAGTACTCGGAGGTACTTCTTTAGGGTTGGAGCAGACGTAAACTTGACGGCGGAAGGGTTGCACAGGAAGCATAATCCCCGCCGTTGCTGCGAACTGGGCAGCATATGGACCAGCGGCGTTCACAATGAGTGGACTCCAAATTGGTCCTTGCCTTGTTTCAACACCGGTAATAGTATCTTTATCAATGAGGAGTTTCATTGCTTCACGGCCAAAATGAATGGTTGCTCCTTTGTGGCGCACCGCTGCATAAAGTGCTGCCAAAACTGCGTAGGGGTCTGCATAGGCATCCCAAACGCACAATATTCCACCCCGAAAGCGGTCTCTGTGGAGATAGGGGAAATCTTTCACTAGCTCATCCGGTTTCAAGAGCTGCACAGGTATACCATCTGCGTCAGCTTGTGCAGTTGTCAATTGCAGTCGATTCCACAACTCCTCAGAAGAGGCCAGCATTAAACACCCTTTTTCTAGATACCCAATTGGAGTATCAAAAGTTGATTCGAAATTAAGAAAGAACTCTCTACTGAGCAGACTCAGGCGGCGGAGCAAAGGACTACTGAATAGATAGCGGATACTGCCAGTGCCCATACCTGTGGAACCCAGGCCCAACATTTTTTCCTTTTCCAATAGAGTTATGGATAGTTGGGGATCAGCCTCCAGCATGTGATATGCAATGCTCAGTCCAATAATACCAGCACCAATGATTATTATATCTGGCTTAGGCTGTTGACAACCATTGTTCATTAAGGGTTCACCCGCCTTCAAAGACTGTCTTAAGACTATATGTAAAATACTTACACAATAGCCTTTTGTTGCTCTAAACTAATATTACCTGATTACAGAACTTTGTGTTAATATGAACATACATACACCTGCTGAGTATCAAGTTTATTTTTATTCATTTTATCCTGATAAAGGACGACTGTCTAATAGGCGAATAGTGCCTGAATGGGCACTATCAATAAAATAATTAGTAGATAATAAGATAGTTGGGAGCTAGAGCTATGCCAACCAGAAGGGCTTTCTTAAAATGTTTGGCGGGATTAGGGGCTGGGTCATTACTGTGGGGCAATGCTATGTTGCCAAAAACGGCTATTTCTCTCCCGTCCAGAGCAGACAAAGATCAGAGATGGATAAAAAACCCTGAAGCAAAATTGACTTTTGTAGTAGTAAGTGATATTCATATAGCGCGATCGGGTGCGATCCGGAACTTTTCAGCCTTACTCGATGATAATGAAAACTCGAAACCGGATGCATTGATTGTAGTAGGTGATCTGGGCGATGGTCTTCCAAGGGACTATACAACTCTTAGAAATGAACTTGCTGAGTATAAGATGAAAATTAATTATCCAATATACTGGACAATCGGAAATCACGAATATTATGGAGGATTTTATAAATATGGCTTATGGTCGCCAAAAACCTTTCCAAATGGCGAGACAGAAGCAATTGCAATTGATCGTTTTCTCATGTTAGCTAAAAGGGATAAGGTTTATGGTGATGCATGGATAAATGATTATCATTTTATTTTTCTTGGGTCTGAAAAATCTCGCATGAGTGACATCACCAACGCTGATTTAGCTTTTTTATCGGATGCTCAACTAGATTGGTTTCAAACTGTTCTTACAGATAACGAACAACCACATAAACCGCTTTTTGTCTTTCTCCACCAACCGATCGCTTACTATACTTTGGAGGGAGTGCAACCGAGTTATGTAATCCAGGGGCAGAGGTTACATGATATTTTATTGCAGCATCCTGAGATAATTATGTTCAATGGTCACACTCACTATGAGTTGGATTTTAGGAATAATGCAAGCGATGCTAGTTTTACTATGATTAACAGTTCCTCTTTAGCCAATCCAATGGACACACACAGACGACCAATTATAGATTCAGCCCCCGGGTTAACGGTTGAAGTATTTAGCGACAAAGTTATTATAAAAGGTAGAAATTTTTTGGGACCAAATTGGATAAGTACAGCAGAGATTACCATACCTGAACGATAGTCACATTGTTGTAGTTGGCAAGGCTTAGATGCGCTATAGGCATATGACACAAAATATCCATGGCATACTGACTAGTTATTTTTTGAATGTGCCATAGCTTTTATGCTCCTAATAGTTGGCTGAGGATCGTCTTTACTTGACCGCGCTTGGCAAGCCAAACTCCTTCAACGATTTCTCTGAATGACTTTGATGTCTTAGGAAGGAGACGATTATTAGATTTTAATTGGCAATGTGTCCCCATATGTACAATGTTTCGCCCTGCATATTTTGCCATGTAAAGTGCATTATCAGCGCTTTTAATAAAATCTGCAATTGAATCAAATGGCGTGGGGATTATTTCGGCAACTCCTATGCTAATTGTAACGTAATGAGCCACTTGAGACTGACTGTTTTGCAAAGCTAATTTCTCGATGCATTCTCGCATCCTCTCAGCCACAATTGAAGCGCCTTTTTTACCCGTATTCGGCAACAATGCTATGAATTCCTCCCCACCATAACGGGCAACTAAGTCATTCGGCCGCTTAATGCATGAAACTAAAGATTTTGCAACCTGAATTAAACATTCATCCCCTTGAAGGTGTCCATAATTGTCATTATATGACTTAAAATTGTCTATATCTGCCATAATAATCGATAACGGTTGTCGTTCTCTTAGAGCGTTTTTCCAACTCATCCCGATATACTGATCCAAGGTTCGACGGTTAGGTATTCCTGTTAACCCATCCAAAGATGAGATGCTTTCTAAATGACAGTTCACTTTTTTAAGTTCAAGTAATTCGCTTACTTTTGATTCAAGTAATTCAGCTTGAATTTTTAAGAGTTGTTTTTGTAGATAGAGGTCCAGGAAAACCCTTACTTTACTGCGAAGAAGATTAGGCTTGATTGGTTTAAGTAAGTAATCGACCGCACCAACCTCAAATCCTTTAAAGAGCGAATCCTGATCGACGCTGTTAGCAGTGATAAAAATTATTGGAATACCTTTAGTTCGTTCGCTAGCCCTCATCCGCTCAGCGATTTCCAGCCCATCCATTTCTTGAACTCGTATATCAAGCAGAACGAGAGCGAATTCGCAACTTCGCATGTAGTTTAATGCTTCGGTTCCGGACCTCGCAGTGATAATCTTACAATCCAAAGGTGCCAGAATATTTTTTATGACAAGTAAATAATCTGATTTATCAACCACAATTAAAACTTTTATCTGTCCATCGCTCATCACATTTGCCTCACTTTGCATCCGTTTACTTCTAATTCTACTTCTAGCTAATCCACCCTGCTAAAGGCAATTCCGATAAAGTCTCCGAAACATATCGGTTTCCTCTTCTGAGGCCCTATCGCAACTGCCCGCACTTTATTACTAACTAAGTGGTATTAGATGTTTTATTATGAATAGATAAACTCTTTACTTCTATATCGGATTACATTTGTAAAATCTTTAGGACATAATAGCTGTAACTGTTGGTCGCGGTGAGCTACAGGAGGATTTAACCTAAAGTAACTATTCGTACGAACGTGAATAATGCTGTAATCAGCACGAAATTCTATTCTATTAAACTATAGAAAAAGGGATATCAATATTGACTTGATATCCCTTTTTCTATATCTATTATCTGACACTTCGTCGTGTTATTCTCTCGGCTTTGATCATTTATTATATCAGAAGGTTAAACAATTCCTGATTGTCGTTGATAACCGTATATTGAATCCCTTTTTTATCCATCTTCTCAATGAGTATTTGGTAATCCTCTTTGCGGGTAAGCTCAATTCCGACGAGGGTCGGACCTTTCTCTTTATTGTTAACTTGCGTGTACTCAAAACGTGTAATATCGTCGTTAGGACCCAGAATATCGACTACAAATTCTTTCAGTGCTCCTGGGCGCTGAGGAAAGTTTATGATGAAATAATGTTTGAGCCCTTGATCGAGAAGGGAACGTTCTTTGATCTCTGGTGTCCTTTCAATATCATTATTTCCGCCGCTTATAATGCAAACGATGGTTTTACCTTTGAGGTGATCTTGATAGCCGTCTAAGGCTGCGATTGAAAGAGCACCTGCGGGTTCTACGACGATCGCATAGTCATTGTACATCTCTAAGATCGTTGTGCAGACTTTGCCCTCACTTATGACTAGGACGTCATCTAAGACTTCTCTGCAGATTTTAAAAGTTAGTTCCCCGACTCGTTTTACAGCTGCACCGTCAACAAATTTATCGATTTTGTCCAAAGTCACAACTTCATTATTATCAAGGGACTGTTTCATGGAACAGGCCCCCTGTGGTTCCACACCAATAATTTGAGTAATAGGGCTCAGGCGTTTGATGTAGGTGCCAACTCCCGACATCATACCTCCCCCGCCAACGGCCCCAAAAACATAATCCACCGGATTCTCCAAATCGTTGAGAATCTCGATAGCCATCGTACCCTGTCCTGCAATAACCAGAGGATCATCAAAAGGATGAATGAAATATTTATTTTCTGCTTCACAATGTGCTTTGGCTTCACAAAATGCATCATCAAAAGTATCTCCAGTAAGAACCACTTCTACAAAATCTTCTCCGAAACGTTTGACCTGCGAGACCTTTTGTTTCGGGGTAGTAGAGGGCATGTATATTCTTCCGGTGATCTTCAAGGCTTTACAAGAAAAGGCGACTCCTTGAGCATGATTACCAGCACTAGCACAGACAACACCGTTACTCAATTGGTCAGAGGGAATACTTTGCATGAGGTTATAAGCTCCGCGAATCTTAAAAGAACGAACAACCTGTAAATCCTCACGTTTTAAATACAGATTGCAATTGTATTTTTGAGAAAGAATGTCATTTCGTTGGAGTGGTGTTTTAGTGATAATGCCTTTGAGAGCCTGGCCCGCTTTAATGATATCTTCAAATAGGTCTCGCCCCATGTTCTTTCCCCATTTCCTTTACTGAGTAGTTAGGTTACCTTCTGAATAATACCTTCCAAACCCAACCTTTGAAGTCCAATCTTTCGGGAGCGGGAGTTGGTTTTCGCCCATAGACAAGACCAAATCCAAAATAGCCTTGGTTCCTCTTGATAAACCCGGCATTTTTTTGCAGTCTTGCCACTAAACTAGGTTGTTTTTTAACTTTATCCGTAAGGCCTATGACCAAGAGCCAATCCTTTTTCAATTCATTCATAATCACATTGCCTTTAGTTCGCAAGGGTTGTGGATTTTTGATGTCCACATCTTGAAAGCCCGCTAAGGTTAAAGCATCGAGCCATTCTTCGAAGGGCAACGGATTAGTACCTTTACCAAAACACGACTCCATCTGTTGGCGCAGATTTACGGGTAATTCTCTGAGCAGGGCCATTTCAAGGTCAGCAACTCTGCCTTCAAATTTTAGTACTCGATAAAACTCTCGGTACACTTTAACTTTATCTAAAAATACCGTTATAGATTCAGCCATGACCAAATCGAAGTGGTTATTGGCAAACGGTAAATTATAAACATCAGCTACCCTAAACTCAACTAAATGAGACACTCCTTCTTTTTCCGCCCTTAAACTTGCTTTTTCAATCATTTCGGAATTAATATCTACTCCCATGATTTTGCAGCCAACGGTTTTGGCTAAATGACAAGCGGTAAGACCACTGCCACATCCGGCGTCCAGAACATACTCCTCAGGTTTTGCTTGAACTGCCTCCAAATTCTGTTTGGTAGCCGGGAAACCTCCCGGGTGGGAACTGCCAATGCCCAGCCAAGCTAGCAGTTCAAAATAGTTCATTTCCTCTACTCTCTTGCTTTCTCCCAATACCATAAATTACCCCTCCTTCCACGGGTTCATGGTATTATATTCCAGATCGAGGCTTACTGACAGTCACCTGTATAAAGGGTTTACTTATTCATTAAACTTTTTGTAAATTTGATGAGTTTATTGGTTGTTTGAATATCCCCCATACCGTATATATGAATACCTGCAATATCTTCAATAAGTTCGGCTATAAACTCAAATGCGATTTCTATTCCTGTCTTGCCATTCTCCATTTGCTTAATTATTTCGGCAGTAACTGTGACTCCCGCCATCTTGTTATTAATAAATTTGACCAATTTCAAATCCGTTAAAGGCATGATACCCAGGAGAACTGGTTTGCCAAGAGCTTTAGCTTGTTCCAAAAACTCTCTCGCCTTAGCTATATCATAAATGGGTTGAGTTTGAAAGAAATCCGCTCCCATTTCTACTTTTTTCTTCATGCGTTCGATTTCCACAGTCAAGTTTGGTGCTCCTGGAGTTGCGGCGGCCGCTATAACGAAGTCCGTGCTTCCTTTGAGGTCAACGTCATTGGCGTCTTAGCCTGAATTTAGGTTTCTAATGAGTTTAATCAGCTCATAACTATTATAATTATAAACCGCTTTGGACCCTTTATACGGCCCATGTTGTGGAACATCCCCTGTCGTTGCTAAAATACTTCTAATTCCTAAAGCATGAGCACCTAATAAATCCGCTTGTGTCCCTAATAAGCTTCGATCTCGACAGGTATAATGTGGAATGGCTTCAATTCCCAGTTCCCTTTTAAGAATACTAGCCGCCATTACTGAGTTCATCCTCAAATTTCCATTTGGGCAATCGTGAACATTGATTGCATCTAAACCTACATAGTCTTTTGCCTTCGAAATCCTATCTTCAATTTGCGTTCCTTCAATGGCGCCCAATTCTGTTGTGAAAACAAAGTCTCCGTGCCTAAATTTACTTTTTAAATCTCTGACCTTTGCTTTTTCCAAATTAATTCCCCTTTACCTCATAATCCAGCCAACACTCGATCTNNCAATTTCCCTGATTGAGTTGCCTTTTCCCATACTAGTTGATCTTCAACATCTCTACAAAAGATTTCAGATGCCCTTGCTTCTTTCCCAAATAAATGGGGTACCCCACTGTTTGGGCATTCATTACCGAAGCCACAAGTCAGGCAAGGAACATTGCCCGCAATACTTAATTGTGCAACATGATGCATTTTTTCCATGAACAATGCTTGAGCTATTAATTTAAGGGCTAGTTCACTAGTTTCTTTACGCAAGCCTGAAATAATTGTGACGACACATTTTTTCTCATTTAAGCTGTGTAAATGTCTCATCGACCATAGTCTTTCTAAGAAAGCTTTGGTAAAAGCATCGAGCATTCTATAGGGTGTATACCCCCCTATCACCAATCCTTTTGCCTGTCGCAATTTTTTAGCGAGTGCCGGAAAATCATCTTCTACCTTACAAATATTATCTTCTACACAGGCTTTACAAGCACGGCATGGTCCGACGTTAATATCACAGAGTTTCACAAATTCAAATTCCACCCCACTTGACCTCAATACCTGCATGACTAATCGGTCAGTGTTGCTATTTGGTACAGGACTTCCAGATATACCTATTATTTCGATACTCACAGGATTTCCTCCCCAAAACAAATAGCTAAAATCCTCGGTATTTCTACCGAGGAAAAACTTTCCAGTCTACCCGCATACGACTCTTTCTCGTAAATTACCCACCATCGCAGGAACATTGATTTTCATCGGACAGCGTTCAACACACCGTCCACAGCGAAGGCACGTAAATACAAGTGGCGCTGCCTTTTCTAACCCTCCGGCAACGAAAGCTGTCCAAACTGCACCAATACCACTCATATAAACATGTCCAAAGTGTCCTGCGGTAACTTGGAAAACGGGGCATTCATACATACATCCTCCACAGCGTAGGCAGTTTAGAGCTTCGCTAAATTCTTCTTCTTTTGCCATATCACTCCGCCCATTGTCAACAAAAATAACATAAAATTCCTTGGGTCCATGAGCGCCATAGGTGGTTACTTTTTCAATATCACCAGTTTTACTCGGTCCGCTAATAATATTAACATAGCCAGGCACACCATATTGCGCATAACGCCATGTCACCTCAGCAACCTTCATCGCATCCTGAAAGGTAGGCACAATCTTTTCGATGCCGACAAGAACGATATGCACAGGTGGTGCACCTGTCGAGAGCCGAACATTACCCTCGTTTTCAATAATAACCATAGCCCCCGTATCAGCCGCCACAACATTAGCACCGCTTATGCCGACATCAGCAGTAAAATATTTTTCTCTCAAGAAATCCCGCACGACGGCCACTTCCTGAGCAATATCAGGGGGTACTTCTCTTTTAAAGAATTTAGTAAACAGTTCAGCCACCTGCTCCCGTGGCACATGAATGGAAGGAGATAGGATGTGCATTGGCTTCTCGTGATTAAGTTGTAAGATGAACTCACCTAAGTCAGTCTCCCAGACTTCATTACCTTTTTCTTCGAGATATTCTCTGAGGGAAAGTTCTTCACCTAACATACTTTTTCCTTTGACGATAGTTTTACCAGTGCCAATGATCTTCGCTGTCATTTCTAAGGCCTCTTGTTTATCTTTAGCATAAAAGGCTTTGCCTTTATTTCGTTCGACCGACTCCATCGCCTGTTTTAGCAATTCGGAATTATTAGCAATCGCCTGCGTCTTTATCTCCCGTACTTCATCAGCCATGGCCGGAGTGTGAGGAAAGCGATTTAAGGTTTCAGCAGTGGTCTCTCGATAAGACTTCACCGCCCGAGTAATAGCTTTTTTGATATTTTCATCTTTGCTAGCTTTATTAAGATTTTTGGTATAGTCATTAAATTCTTTCTGCAAATCAGCCATTACGCCTCAAACCCCCTATATAAAAATTCGATTAGATCTTCTATTTTAGTTTTGTCTTCTTTAAGTTGTCCATTTTGTAAAGCTGATAAGCAATAAGGACAGGAGGTTAAAATCAGATCTGCGCCAGTTTCCTCTAGCTCTTCAACTCTACGCGAAGCTACAGTGTGAGAAATATCAGGGAAAAGAAGCTTATTTGGACCACCACAACAAGTGGTCCATTTGCGATTGCACTTAGCCTCAAGAAATGGCACACCAACACTTTGTAAAATATCCCGAAGCTGTTCATCGATCTCCAATTCACGCGCCAAACGACATGAGTCATGGATGACCACAGTTTCCGCTGATTTGATCGCCGGCAGCCTGTGTCTTCTTTCCCAAACTAATTCTACAAAAGTCCGAATCTCAAATGGAAAGTCCTGAATAAGTTTAGGGTACACAAACTTAAATACTTCTGCAGCGTGAGGAGACAGACAAACAATAGTCTTCGCCTGGCTCTGTTTTAGCACCTCTGCTACCTTGACAGCATATGATTTCATGTCTTCACAAAAGCCTAGTTCAGAAAGCAATGCGCCACTGTATAATTCCTTTTTGCCAGCATAACAAAAGTCATACCCTAACTTTTGAAGAATGATCGCAGCTTTATAAGAAATCGAATTAAATCGATCTCGATCCTTCGCTAAAACAGAGGCATAAAGTTTTTCAGCATTGATACCTGTCTTATTAATAATATTTCTAGCACCCATCATCAACGAGAATACTTTACTCCCTTGGTCCAGATGGGTCATCGTATTCACTAAAGAATCAATAAAAGGAAGAAGCTGATATTCACCTCCTGTATAGAATAACAAATCTCCACTTTCAGGTAATTTTAGTTCATTAGCCCAGGCAGCTACCTCGGTACCCTTCATAGCGAGTGGATTGCCGTGTTTTACAATATTACCGCGTATAATTTCTAGTACTGGAGGTAGTTTTATTTCAGCGACCATTATATTCCCCATCCAATCTTTATTTGATAAATTTGGTTAATAACATTATTAAATTAGATAATGGACTTAAAGTAAATCCTTTCTGGTCATGTATTATGTATTAATAGAAAATGGATTCTTAAGTTAGAACTCTAAGGCAATAAATTAATATGGTTTAAAGTGTATCATTACTCCACCTAGGGATACACTTTAAACCAATAAATTAGGCCTCGTTATTTAATCCAAATATTAAGACTATCTTTGTTCTCAATAATTTTTTCAGCTATCCTTGTGCCGACATCATAATAGTAATTTTCGCCGTCCTTTTGACTGTAACAATTGTGAGCTTCCATAAAATTATCACTCGCAAGCACTCGACGAAGTAAGGGAATCCGATTAGTCTTGTTTATATCAAAGTTCTCAATTGCTTTGCTAAATTCAATTTCTAAGTTAGCAGTGCTCCAAAACCTAGGCCCTTTTTCGGGTTCAATCTGACAGACACGCCTCAAAAATTCAAACGGAAACGCACCAAAGGTCACAATAATCCTTGGTTTATATTCAAGAACGATTTCCCTAAACAACTCGATTTCTTCAGCTATTTCTTTTTCCCACCAATTTAACGTATTTGGAACGATTCTGTAATCTCTAACAGCATTCCTTATAAAAATGTTAGTAGTGTCAATTCTGGTACTTATCTCTCGATATACTCTGTCCTGTATCGCATCTAATACAGGAGACCATACGTTGTGGCGAACAGCAGGATATTTGGGGTTAACTAATAGCCAAATCGGATAAGCTCGATCTCCTGACTCCCGCTTCATCTTCATCTTCTCTCAATCCTCTCATCTACAATCATAAAGACGTTTTGATCCCCTCGATGTCAGGTTATTAATATAAGAGGATAGTAAAAATATGGGAGTCCGCTTGGTTAATAGCTTGTAATTTCACTTATACTAAAGATTAGCATTGTGTCTATCATAAGTCAATCATAACAGAACCATAACAGAACGATAACTCAATATACAATTAAATAAATTGGTGCAAATTATCAAAGTTTAAGTACACACATAGCGGGTATATAGCAAAAAGAAAAAGCCCCGAACAATGCGATTTTCGCTGTCGGGGCTTCCCAATTTATCAAGAAATTAATGAGTACCTATATCCGCCTCTTCGATTAAACCCATGGCAACTTCCACTAAGGCACTGAGATGCATCATCTTCATACCAAGTTTATAATGCTTATTCATGTCTACAAACTGGTCCATGCAGTTATGACAAGGAATGCACCCATAGGTTGCACCTGTAGCCACTAATTGATCAACTTTAGGTTTTGCTTTAATCATCCGCATCCCTTTAGTTGCAGCTACGGCTAAAGCTCCCCCACCAGCTCCACAACAAATATTCATTTTACCAGTAGGATCCATCTCGCGATAATCCATGACTGCGTTTTGAATTACAAAGCGTTGCGGCTCAGAAACTCCTTCTTTACGAACAGTATTACAGGGATCATGCATAGTCACAGGGATTGTATTTCTGGTCTTATCAAGTTTTATGATGCCAGCTTTTATCCAATCCTCATACAATTCAACAATGTGGCGTACCGGGATTTTATTGTCCCAATATTTACGTCCAAAAACTCGCGTCGAACGGAAAGCATGGCCACATTCTGTGACGATGATTTCTTTAGCATTTAACCGTTCAGCTTCTTCGAAAAGTGGACGAGAGATCTCGCAGAATTCATCTTCTTTACCAGTAAACAAACAAATATTGGTGGCGTCCCAACGTTTGGTGCTGATGGTAAAGTTAGCTTTGGCTGCGTGAAAAATATTTAAAATAGTTTGTAGATCACTCGGGTAATGTTGAATTTCACGGGCATTAAAACCAAAGATGAAATCTGCATTAGGCACGTCTAAAGGAATCTTGTACGTAGGATCCTTCAGATTTTCCTGCATCATTTCCTCAATCCATTCTAAGGTCTCAATATAATCAGTTTGTGATACAGCCATCTGATTTCCTGTGCGGATATGGTCATCGGCAATAATTTGCAAATGGCCTGGAGCATCATCTTTCCCGCGGAATGCTCTTGTGAGGGCTGCAATATTTACACCCATTGGACATTCCACAGTACAACGTTCACACATTGTACAATTCCATATGAAAGGGTCTTTCTCCGCCTCTTCCCGCATACCCAAGGCTACTTTGCGGATAAATTTACGGGGGTCCTGATTTTCGTGGAGATCACTATAGACACACCCTGCAGTACACATACCACAAGTAAGGCAGTTGGCAAAATCGAAATTCTTCATTATGCTTGCCACTTCATCACGCAAGGTTGGATCTAAGCTTTTTACTCTTATAGTTTCACCCATGCTTACTATCACCTCCGGCCTTCAAATTAATATTCATTAGGCAGTTCTTTTAATTGAGCCATCGAAAATACCGGTCCATCTTTACACACATATTTCGGGCCGATATTGCAACGGCCGCAGATTCCTAGCCCGCACTTCATCCGCATTTCCAAAGAAGTGTAGATCCGCTCAGGAGGGAATCCTAATTTTTCGAGAACTGGCAAAGTGTATTTGATCATGGCAGGAGGTCCACAAACTACAGCATAGGTGTTAACTGAAGAAGGTGCTACTTGCTCGGTTATGGTAGGAATAAAGCCTACGCGTTGACACCAGCCATCGCAAGGTTTATCAATCGTGGTTACTAGATTAATATTTGGATTCTCAGCCCACTCGGCCAATTCTTCTTTGTAAAGCAACAAGCCAGGGTTTCTTGCACCGTAAATAACGGTAATATCACCATAATCGGCGCGATGTTTTTCATCCAGCATATAGACTGCCATGGAGCGTAGAGTCGTAAAAGCAAAACCTCCGCCGATAATGACGATATTTTTCCCTTTGAACTCTTCCATCGGATAATAGTTGCCCATAGGTCCTCTAACCCCGACCATTGTTCCCTCTTCCATGAGATGAAGGGCATTTGATACGCATCCCACTTTAGCAACAGAGAACTTAATAATTCCAGGCTCAGTAGGCGAGGTTGCGATTCCAAAAGGAGCTTCGCCTTGACCATAAGCACTTAGTTCAGCGAACTGGCCAGGCATATATTTGAAGTTCTCTTCATCTTCTTTGTTTAAAAACGCCAGTGTAAAGGTATTGATCAACTTATCTTCAGTTTCACACATGTTTTTAACGAGCTTCATCGTTATAGGGATATAAGGATTCTGTTCCATTAGTCCACCACCAATTCTGCGTTGTTGACCCCATCAATGACCTGCCGTATATCCAAATTAACTGGGCAACTTTTAATGCAGCGACCGCAGCCCACACAAGCAATATCTCCGTTGTTATGGACAAAATAGTTAAACTTGTGCATCATGCGCTGACGCCAACGGGCTTTTTTCTTATCCCGTGGGTTATGACCAGAACCATGCAACGTAAAGAGTGGCGCCATACAACCATCCCAGGTTCTCACTCGGCTTCCTTCATTCTTGTGCACTTCCTCAGAAATGTCAAAGCAATGGCAAGTGGGGCAAGAGAAAGTACAAGCGTTACAGCTTAGGCACTTTTCATGGAGAGAGTCCCAAAAAGGACTGTCAAACATTTTGTCAAGTTTGGCTGTAATAGTTGCCACATCAACTTTACTAGAGGTTTGAGCACTTTTAATCGTGTCTACAAGTGCTTGCTCATCGGCAGAAAGCTCTGAAAGTTCTTGTAAACCAGCCATTAAAGCTTTCCCTTTTTCAGTGATCACTTCGACTTGATAGGAATCACCTAGATCAATCAGAAAAATATCGGAACCTTCACTACTAGCTGGAGAAATGCCCATAGAGGAGCAAAAACAGCTCGGAGAAATTTTATTACAGGCCTGCCCGATAACAACGGAATTATCACGACGCTCATAATAATAAGGGTCTCTGTATTCATCATTTTTGAATACTTTATCTAAAAGCAACATTGCCTTAGCATCACACGGTCTGATGCCAAATAAGACACTTTTCTCTACCTGCAGCTCGGTCTTAACAGTAACATCTTTGCCCTCTTTTTTATAAGTCAAGAGTTTTTCATGCTGAGGAAAAAGAAAGGATTTAGGAGGAAGTTTAGAATTCAGATAATCTTGTTTGACTTCTGAGAAGCTCTTTACTGCCAAATAATTAACTCCACCAGCCTCACTAACCGGAGCAATTATTTGGTAATCAGCGGCTAAAGCATCGAATGCTTGGCCAAATTTTTCTTTACTTATCTTCATTTCTTCACCTCACTCCTTTACCAAAAACGCTTCTGGATCATCCGCGCTGTATTCATTAAGAGCTCCACTGCCCTCGACACTAATACCAGATTCATGGTGGTACATATTGAAAACATCTTTGGACATTTTACGGTTCAACGCTCTAATATCCACATCTTGTGGACAAGCCCGACTACACGCACCGCACTCGACACAACGCCCAGCTAAGTGCAAAACACGACCAGCTTGGAAAAAGAGATTTTCTGCGCTATCAACTCCACCAGTGAGCCACTTAGGGGAATTACAATCCACAAAACATTCTTTACAATAGCACAAAGGACAGGCATTACGACACGCATAACAGCGAATACATTTGCTCATTTGCTCTTTAAAATACGCTTGTCTTTCAGCATCGGTCTTGTTTTCCATCTCAGTAACATCAGCAAAAACTGCAGCTTGCTGTGCAACTTCGATCAGTCCGCCAATATGAATATCTTCTAAAACTGGATTTGGATAACGGCAGGTTTGACAAGAAGCATCTTTTAGTTCAGCAAAGGTAAACTCTTTATCACATTCCATACCTTTAACCGTAATTTTTCCTGGATTGATGCTAGCTTCGAGGATTTCACCTGTTTCTGCCTCAATCTTTTTCTTATTGATCACACCTTGACAGGATACGCCAATAATATACAAATCATCTCTAACTAACTGGTTTTCCTGCAGTAGAACAACTAAGGCACGGCTGTCACAGCCTTTAGCGATAATGGCCTTTTTGCCTTGAGTCAAAGTGGAAAATGCGGCTAAATTGTTCTCACACGTTTCATCCCAGATTAATTTATCGGTATCTTGAGGAGAACGCACAAAGCAAGGGGTTGCACTCAGAGGTAAGGAACCCTTTTCATAGCCTATAACAACGTCTACTTTCCCGTCGGTCAGTAATTGACGGGCCGTAGCTCGGATATCCTCAATTATGCTATTCATTCGTTCCCCCCCCGTCTTCTACTTTAAATACGCCTTTATTGGGTCCAAGCGCAGTAACCCGCTCAGTAACCCCTTTTACGACTTCAGCAAAGCGAACACCTTCTGCTGCTGACACCCATGAAAAACTTACCCGACCTTCTTCTAGACCAACATGTTTTAAAAGAGAATCGATCAGAGCAAATTTTCGGCGTGCTACATAATTTCCGCTCATATAGTGGCAATCTCCAGGGTGGCAGCCGGAGACCAATACTCCGTCTGCCCCATTAGCCATTGCTTTTAAGAGATACAAAGGGTTTATTCTTCCCGAGCAAGGGACTCGGATCGTTCTAATCGTTGCTGGGTATTGAAATCTGCCTACTCCGGCCAGATCCGCTCCTGCATAACTACACCAGTTACACAAAAAAGCTGCGATTTTAGGCTCGAACGCTTTAGTTTCTGTATTCACCTGACATTCTCCCATAATCATCTACCTTCCCATAATTATTGACGCTCTTCCAATCTAAAAGGTGTTTAACATTGCAGCTATTTGCTCATTAGTACACCCTCTAAGATTGATGGCACCACAACGGCAACTTGAAGCACATGCTCCACAGCCTTTACACAGAGCATCGTTAACGACGGCAACGCGGTTAACTAGATCGACTGTTACGGCTTTAGCCGAACAAACAGCTTCACAAGTACCACAGGCAGTACATTTGCGTTTATCAACGAACGCATTGAGTCCAGCCGATTCTACCATTTCCTTAGACAATGCCACACCGGCACGCCCCGCCGCTGCTTTGGCCTGTGCGATAACTTCCTCCGTATTTTTCGGACTATGAGCTAGGCCGGCCATAAATACCCCATCCGTACTGAAATCGACAGGTCTAAGTTTCATATGCGCTTCTAAGAAGAAACCTTCAGCATTTAAGGGGATTTTGAACCATTTAGAGAGCTTTTGGCCGTCTTCAGGAGCGATAATGGCGGCAGCCAAGCAAATAACATCTGCTTCAATTTCTATCGGACGATCTAAGACATGGTCTTTGACAGTTACGACTAGGGTATCCCCTTCTTTAGTAACGACAGGTTTTTCATTCTCACTAAAACGAACAAAGATAATTCCACTTCTTCTGGCCAGTTCATAATCCTCTTCAAAGTAACCATAGGTCCGCATATCGCGATACAAGATGAAGACTTTGGCATCGGGATTTTGAGTTTTGACCTTCAAAGCCAACTTGACGGATTTAGTACAGCAAGTACGGCTACAATATGGATTTTCTTCACAGCGTGATCCTACGCATTGGATAAAGACATAATTCTTGGCATCGCTTACTCTTTCATCATTACTCACGAGAGCTTCATCTAGCTGAAGCTGGGTCATAACACGGGCGTCTTGACCGTAGAAGTATTCCTTAGGCTGATATTCCTGACCACCAATCGTAATAATAGCTACGCCATGCTCTATCCGATCTCCTCCAACTAAGGTCGTCGTAAAGCTCCCTAAGAAACCACCGACATCTTGAATTTCAGCACCAAGATAGAGTTCGATTTTTGGATGTTTGTTGACTTTTTCAACTAGTTCAGCAACAAATGCTTTCATGTCTTCTCCTCGGAAGCCTTTGGAGAATCTTCGCGCTATGCCGCCTAAAGCCATATCTTTTTCTATTAAATGAACTTGATACCCTTGATCGGCCAAAGATAAGGCACTCGTCATACCGGCGATCCCACCGCCGATAACCAAAGCAGCGTGGTTCATAGCCATAAAGACAGGCGTAACAGGTTGCTGCATCGAAGCTCGGACAATCGCTAAGCGAGTTAAATCTTTAGCTTTTTCGGTAGCTAGGGCATGCTCATTCATATGAACCCAAGAACATTGGTCACGAATATTGGCCATGTCAAACAGGTGAGCATTCAGACCAGCTTCCTTCAAGGTCTCTTGGAATAAAGGTTCATGGGTTCGTGGACTACAGGAAGAAACAACAACTCTATTTAATTTATATTCGTCAATCAAAGCTTTCATTGAGGCCTGAGCATCTTGGGAACAGGCATAGATTTTTTCAGTAGCCATTACAACAGTAGGCAGGGTCTTCGCATACTCAACTACACCAGGTACATCGACAATGCTACCAATATTGACACCACAGTGACAAATAAAGACCCCGGTTCGAATAACATCTCCTGCAACTGGCAGTTCAGGTGGATATTGCTTATCACTGACAAGGGTTCCACGTTCTTCAGATAATAACGAGGCAACCGAAGCAGCAGCTCCACTGGCCTGCATGACGGTTTCTGGAATATCTCTAGGCCCACTGAAAGCACCGGCTGCGAAAATCCCTTCTCTGGAAGTATTTACGCCGCTTAGCGGTTCAAGTTCGGCAAAACCGAATTTGTTAACCTTCAAATCCAATATTTTAGCTAACTCTTTAGAACTATCCCCAGGTTCTATACCTACCGACAGTACGACCAAATCGTATTGTTCAGTAAAGATTTTACCATCTTCGGTAGAATACCTGATGACAGCATCCCCTGAGCCATCTTTAGCCTCGATTACTTCATATATACGGGAACGCACAAATTTTACACCATGTTGATTTTTGGCGCTCTCATAATATTTTTCAAAATCTTTGCCATGAGTCCTCATATCCATGTAGAAAATAGTCGTATCCACAGGAATATGGCTGTGTTCTTTAGCAATGACTGCTTCTTTGATCGCGTACATGCAGCAAACACCTGAACAATAATTCTTGTCAATTTTGACGTTTCTGGAACCAACACACTGAATCCAAGCAATTCTCTGAGGTTCTTTTTGGTCAAAAGGTCTTACTAAATGTCCATCAAAGGGTCCAGAAGCGCTTAATAAACGCTCGAATTCTAGGCTGGTAACAACGCTTTTAATCTTGCCATAACCGTAATAATCCAACTTAGACGCATCGAAGACTTTAAAACCCGGATTAAGAATCATTGAGCCTACTTCGATATTAATCTCTTGGTCTTGCATTTCATGGTTGACCGCTCCGGCCTGACAAGCTTCTACACACTTCTTACAAACGTCCTTGCCTTTGATTTGACCATGTTTTTGAAATAAGCAATTAACTCCATCGATAGCATACGCATTGGGGAAAGCTTGAGAATACTGTTTAAAAACAGCCTTACGTTTGCCTAGACCCTGATTAAATTCATCATTGACTTTGACTGGGCAAACTTCAGCACACGATCCACAACCGGTACATTTCTCGGTATCAATAAAACGCGCCTTCTGTTTGATTGTGATTTTGAAATTCCCCGCTTCACCTTCGGTCTTGGTAACTTGGGAATTAGTATAGATACGGATATTAAGATGTCGTCCGCATTCCACTAATTTAGGAGACAAAATACACATAGAGCAATCGTTAGTAGGGAAAGTCTTATCCAACATAGGCATAGTTCCGCCAATCGCTGACGACTCTTCTACCAAATGAACTAAGTATCCCGACTCTGCTAAATCAAGTGCAGACTGAATACCGGCGATTCCTGCGCCTACTATCAAAACAGCACCGATTTTACTTTGACTCATTACAACACCTCTTTCATCATTACCCCTTGTTTTAAGCTAGTTACAACAATCACAAAGACGTCTTGAGTATTAATTCGCCATTTAAATCGAAATTCCTTTCTCAATAACAAAATATTATAAAAATACATTCTGCCAATTGTCAGGCGTGCTCTATACCTTTCCAAAATGAAAATTGGGTGCTCGAAAATCTCGGCGAAACTCCTCTGAAATGGGTATTTCACGGCCAAGTGTAAACGAATAGAGAGTACTGCGAGTGACCTTAATCTTAAGTAAACTTTCTATTGCCAAAGCATAAATTGAAAGTTGCAAGGCATACCTATCACGCAAAATTTGCTCTAGATCCCTTTCGCAATTCTGTCCATCAGTAGTGTCTGTACTCGCCCTTCTCTCCCTGCTCAAATAATCTGTCTTATAGTCAAGAATTTCTGCTTTGATTTCCTCCTGTTCGTCTTTACTAATTAGCACAACATCTATGACACCTTGAACTAAGATATTTCCTTGGCCTTCTGTTGGAAAAGTTAACGTAAATGGAACTTCACGAAGTATTTGCTCTGAACTAAAGAAACGTCGTCCCAGGGGGGTGTTCAAAAAATAGGCAACTGCTTGAGGCTGAATGCAATTTTTTTGCTCAGCGCTGAGAACTTCACGCTGTACTAGCTCGCTCAAAAATTCAATAATGTGATTGATCTGCTCCTGCTGGGTCAAGGTTGTCCAGCTGGTTGACCATTCCTTAAAAGGAATATGTTGCATTACCGTGTGTAAAGTGGTTCCCCGCTCAGCTGCGGTCAAGGGTTGAACCGATTGAAGAAACTTTGGCCGTTCCATGGAATCAGTGCCTTGCCAAAGGGTTGGAAGTGGTGAGGCTTCATCGTCTGCTTGCCAGTTGTATTGACGTTTTAGTTCGCTGACACTGGTTTTCGCCACCTGTCGAACTAAATCCAGATGTGGGTACTGCCAACTTAACCGACGCTTGACTTCCGCAAACCAGTGCTCAATACTTTTGTCCTCACTAGAATCACTTGACTCGTTATCTTCAGCTTCCATTTTTACGCCTTGGGATTGGCCTATACATCCTCTAAGGTCATTAGCTGGTTTATCGATAAAATTCTCATCTTTAGTTGATGTCAAGCTACGATGAATATGGATTTCCCAGCTAGAATTAATTTCAGGAATAGAAAAGGCAGATTGTCCCTCTATATCTCCGAAGAAATGTTTAGGATGACGAGCTAGAGCTGGACCGATCCAATCCAGAAAACATTTTGCACCCCGGAGTTGACCTTCTGGTAAAGCAACCTCTTGCCAATCTGAAGTGCGTTGCCATTTAAGAAGGGCATTATCCATGTTATCCATGGTTCCATAGAGGAACAATCGTTCTTTGGCACGAGTTAGGGCAACATAAAGGATGCGCAATTCTTCAGCCAAAGCTTCTTGAGCCAGACGTTGCTTGACCGCGTACTGAATTAAGGAGGGATAACGCACATAATTTTCCACATCAATGATGGGCATACCCATTCCTAATTTAGAGTGCAGAAGTACCTTTCCCTTGAGACTCTGAGTATTAAATGTTCGCCCAAGACCGACAACAAAAACAACTGGGAATTCCAAGCCCTTGCTAGCATGAACCGTTATCAAGCGAACGACGTCTTCGGTTTCTCCTAAAGCGCGTGCCTTTCCCATATCCATACCTTGTCCTTGGAAACGATCCAGAAAACGAAGAAAGCGGAACAAACCACGGTACCTTGTTGCTTCAAAGCGACGGGCTCTGTCATAGAGAACTCGTAGGTTGGCCTGACGCTGAACACCGGCTGGCAACGTTCCAACATAGGCCAGATAACCTGTCTCCTCATAAAGAGACCAAAGCAAATCCGCTAGGGACATACGGCGAGAGCATGATCGCCAGACTTGAAGTTTGATCCAGAAATCCGTGACTTTATCTTTCATTCCCACAGCCGTGGCTAATAGAACGTGTGCCTTTTCTAACAGTAGTGGTAAGGAGTCTTCATAAAGCCCTAAAATTTGTTTATAATCATTGCTACTTTCCAACGGTAAATCTCCATCGACTAGGCTTGCCCAGACAGCCAGGGTTAACGCTTCGTAGAAGTCTCCTTCGGGGAGCATCATCCGAAGTTTACCTAACTCACTTCCGTTCAGACCAACCAAGGGAGATCGCAGGACCGCTGCCAAGGGAATATCTAGGTGCGGATTATCGATGATTTTGAGGAGGGATAACATTGTTTCCACTTCACTGGCTCCGAAGTAACCGGTTGATGTTTCGGCATAAACAGGGATGTCGACGCTTTGAAATTCTTCTACATAGATTGGCGCTACATTTGAGTAAGAACGCATTAAGATCACAATATCTGAATAACGTACGGAGCGAAACTTTTTATCTCCCTGATCATATAACTTAAATTCAGCCTCTTGTACCATACGCTGGATCCGTTCACAGACAAGACGCGCTTCGATTCGAGCCTTATCGAGATCTTCCAGCGAGCTAACGTCTTCTGTCACAGAGGTTAATTCTTCTTCGCAGCTAGACGTGGCGCCTTCTGTAAAGGAGGATTTTGGGTCGTCCTCTAGATCCAGATTTCCCCTTCCTTCCTCTATGCCAGGAAAGCTTGGCTGATTTTTTATACTTTTAGGGTCAATAAGGTGGATTTCTATCGGTCCCTCAGCTGTTTTAATTTGATCCTGTCCAGAAACAAAGGATGCGCCATATTGTAAGGCCGCTTGATCGTCATAAGGGATTTCTCCTGCACCTTTTGTCATAATCTGACGAAATAGAAAATTAACCCCCTCTACCACTTCATGACGACTTCGGAAATTACAGTTCAGATCAATCACGATCTCTGTAGAAGACGTGCTGTCAGGCATCCCAGGGTACCAATGCGGCAGTGCGCTATATTTGGCGAGAAATAAGTTGGGGTCGGCCATGCGAAAACGATAAATACTTTGCTTGACATCTCCAACCATAAAGAGATTGGGGGATTCCTCTTGCCTTGATACCAATTGCAAGATGCGTTCTTGAACAGGGTTAATGTCTTGATATTCATCCACTAACACTTCCGCAAAATAAGCCTTTATTCCTTGCGCAAGCAAAGAAACCTCGCCCTTTTCCTCCAGCAACTGAAGGGCAAAATGCTCTAAGTCGGTAAAGTCTAAAACGTTGCGCTTCCTTTTGGCCACTGCATAGACATTTGAAAATTCGCCCACTAAGCTGCCCAGTGATTGGGCCATAATCCCCATCTCGCGTAAAGCCGGAAGCTGGTCTTCAAGGGGATAAGCAAAGACCTCATTGATTAAAGAATTGAGTTTTTTCTTCGCCTCATCCCTCAATTTCTTGCATTCTTCTTGTAAAGATTTCTGGGTGGATACTTCGTCTTCCATTCGTCCAGTTACGGGATCAGTTTGGACGACAGAGTTTTTCTTGGCGTTAGAGCGTATGGCCGGTAACTTGGGATAATTGACAACAGACCTCAATTGTGTTTCAACCTGAGCCCACTGCCCGTTTATTATAGCGCGGTTTAATAAACCCACTCGATTCAAATCATCTTGTAATGTCTCAGCGTAGAGTGCCGGCCCACCAAGACAGCGAGCAATTTGTTCGGCTCGTTCAAGCAAGTTTAAACTTTCGCTCACTAGATCCAGCAAGCCTTGACGAACCGCTTGACCCCATACACTCTGCATCATGGATTCAATATCATCCCATCTATAGGCTTTATCAAGTTCACCCAGCCATACAATCGGGTGGGGTTGACTAAAGGCAAACTCATAGAGATGCAAAATATGTTCCTTCAACGGTTGATCATCACGATCCGATCCGAAAGCGTCAACGAGGTTTAAAAAGGCCTGGTCAACAAGTTCATACCTTGTTTCAAAAAGACCTTCAATCACATCTTGGCGCAGAAGGTCAGCCTCTGCTTGATCCGTAACCCGAAACGCTGGATCAAGTTCAAGCTGGTAAAAATACTTCCGGATTAACTCTAAACAAAAAGAATGTATGGTAGTAATGTTTGCTCGGTGAAGAAGAGTTCGCTGGTGGAGGAGATGCTCAATTTCTCGAGCTTCTTGTTCCTGAAATATCGCATTGTCTAAGGCCTTACCGATACGCTCTCGCATCTCATTCGCTGCAGCCTTAGTGAAGGTTACGACAAGAAAACGATCCACATCTTCAGGTTCTTCAGGATTCGTGATGCGCTGAATTAACCGTTCCACGAGCACGGCTGTTTTGCCCGAACCGGCAGCAGCGGCAACCAAGAGTTGGCCCCGTAACGTGATAGCGGCATGCTGTTCTGCCGTCCACTTGGGTTTACTCACGTTAGATTTCCTCCTTTTGTCTAAGGGGTCTTACCCAAATCTTAGCCATATTTTAAATATTTCCACATCTTGCTCTGCATTTCCTTCTCTGAAATCTAAAATCATCCCAGAAAAGAAAATGCAGACCTTCAAAAATTTTGGCATTTCATATAATCAATATAACCTCTTATTCCTTAGTAGTCCACATATCCAAAAGGATTACATACGATTGCCCTTGCCCCAAAAATATTTATACGTTATATTTTAGCTATACTATGCGAACTAACTAAAGGGGTGGGCGGAAATAAACAAAATTATAGCAATTGATTTAGATGATACGTTAAACGATTTTACGGAAACTATGCAGAAAACACTTTTTACGTATAGTCACACTTATCCCTTCACAGAAGAAACGTTTAATTGCTATCTCAACCGAATACGGAATGGCCTACCAGAGGACAGCGATCTACTCAGCACGGAATATTCGTTTTTTCAGTATAAGATTCACGAACAATGCTATCGACTGGCTAAGGCACGAGCCGATGGCATTGAATTTATGCAGTGGTTACAAAAAGATGGATGGCAAGTTATTATTTT
>OMOF01000889.1:0-7355 GCA_900290375.1 Candidatus Desulfosporosinus infrequens | reverse complement strand
TATTCTGTCGGCTCTGGGGAATTGAGCACCTGGTGGACGACGCTATCTTTAATATTATTCACGGTGAACGTTATGGTGTAAAGGTATACTATCCGCTTATGGAAAAGCACCATATTCTTCAAGACAACTGTGCCAAGGGTTTTAAAGTATTTAATGAGGTAAAACAATGGCTTCAAAGTTAAACTTACTCAAAGAATTTTATAGTGGGTTGCCAAAAGACAGCGCAAAGTTAGAAACCAACGGTTATGGTTTCGGTTTTTTGTCACAATTGCTAACTGATGGCTCAAGACTAGAATACGGTGAATTGACCCTCTCTGGCTTATTACACAAATATAAAATTGTTAATATCCCTCAACACCGTATGGACGAACTCTTGGCATCCCATATCGCGAAAGAATGCAATATATGTCTCTATTTTAACCTTAAAGATAACAATATGTTCTGTTTTAATATGGACAATAACCATAAAACCAATAACACCATTGTAATTCCCGAAATGGACCTAGCCATCCGAGCCATCAGAAACCAACTTAGTGAACTAGGCTGCGAGCCTTTGATTATTGCCAGCGGCAGAGGATATCATGTGTGGTGCAGATTGGATAGTGCCGTTGATAATAATCTTTTGTACCAATTTATGTTACGCGTAGCAGCCAAAACGATGTCTACAATTCATAAAAATGGCTATGATTATCATAATATTAAGTTCAATTTTTATCCAGACACGAGGAATTACAAGGTAGTCTCATTACGGTTGTTTGGCTCTGAACACGCTAAAAACAAAACTTTCAGCTTCATCCTTACGCCTGACGGATTACTGGACGAAGCTGCCTCATGGGAATATTTTGCTACTTACCTACGAAATAAAACAATTGCCGAAAGCAAATTCAAGGCAGCGTATGCTGCAATCACCAAGAGACCTTAGCTTAATTGCTAGGGTCTCTTACAATTTCTAAGTAGACGATGGTTCGCAATTTTTCAATTTGTTTCTTTCTTTTTAGGTAATAAAATATTAATTATTTTATATTTTTTAAAAAGACTTGCATTATTAATTGTCGAAAGATAGACTTACTACCAATTAAATCATTCCCAAAATTTATCTACTTGTAAGGAGGAGAGTTTATGCATAATTTCGGGAAACCTCACGTTCTAGTATTAGGTGGAAACTTCGCCGGATTAACTACGGCAAGGTTTATCCGCGAGCAATGTGGCGAGGACGTTAATATCACAGTGATTGATCGCAAGCCTTATTTGCTTTTTGTTCCAAATATTCCGATCGAGGTGTTTGCCAATCGTAATCCTCAAAAAACTCTGCATATGCCCATTGAACAAGTTTTGCTTGATGACGGGATAGATTTTATTCAGGCTGAGGTTAAAGCGATCGATGTGGAAACTTCTCTGGTGGACTATGTTGCTATGGAACGATCCGGTTCTCCGGTCGAGCATATCAAATACGATTACCTTGTCGTCGCTTTGGGCGCTCGGTTAGCCTATGATAAAATTGAAGGATTTGGAGACTATGGGTTTACTTTGTCAGATACTTATCATGGCAACCGTTTACGACGCTATTTGCATGAAGGTAACTACAAAGGAGGACCCATCGTCATTGGGTCGTCCCGCTTTCATCAAGGAACTAAAGGCAAACCTGACTGGTTGCCAACCGCTTTAGCAGCTTGTGAAGGACCTCCGTTGGAAATTGGCCTGTCGCTCGGTACCTGGCTGGAAGATCATGGTCTAGGTGGTCCAAACAAAATTACTCTGTTCACTCCGGGCTCAGTCATCGCCGAAGACGCTGGTGAAGAGATCGTAGCCAAATTTTTAGAGATGGCTGGGAATATGGGCTACAACTATGTCAATAAAACAGAGGATATTAAGCGTTTGACTGCGGACGGTATCGAATTTACCAATGGAAAGAGTTTGGAGGCGGAAATAAAGCTTGTCCTTCCTGATTGGCAACCCCATTTTTTTATGAAGGAGTTACCTATCGTCGATGAAGAAGGGTTTGTGATCACAGATTTAACAATGCGCAATCCCGATTATCCCCGAATCTTTGCGGTAGGTGATGCAGCAGCTTTGACTGTGCCTAAACTAGGAACCTTAGGTGATCAACAAGCTCGAATTGTGGCGCTGCAAATCGCCAAAGATCTTGGGAAAGTTTCTGCCGAAAAAGCTGATGAGCCGTTCCGACCAGTCGTAATCTGTATGGGTGATATGGGGAGAGACAAAGCCTTTTATATTCATTCGGATGTCTGGTACGGTGGAAAGACTAGCATCATGAAGACTGGACATATGATCTTTGCACTAAAATTAGCTTTTAAAGAAATGTATTACCGCACTGGGGGGAAACCATCCCGTTGGGGTCTGCCTTTAACTGAACTATTAATTGAACACCTGTTATAAGTACGCTCGGACAGATTCTCATGATCTTTTAGACCAAAAAAGCCCTTCCACCGACCTCGGCAGAAGGGCTTTTTAACTGCGCTTGTGGCTCCTTCCATTGGCTCTCGTGAGACCAGGTGTTTACGAACTATACACGGAACTTACTAATCACTACTTGCAAATTTTGAGCCATACCAGCTAAGCTCTGGCTAGCAGAGGCAATTTGCTCGCTGGAAGCTGATTGTTCTTCAGTAGCCGCAGAAACGGATTGGCTCTGGACCATATTGTCCTTACTGATCCCTTCTATCTGACTAATGGATGATAAAATTAGCTGGCCACTACTAGCCATCTCTTCGACCGTAGCCGAAACTCCTTGAATCTGTGTGACCACCTGATTTATGGAACCAGCGATATGTACAAATGTCTCTCCTGCAGAGGTTACACCTTCAATGCCGTCTTTGACATCCACAGTCCCAGTCTGCATGGCTTTGACCGCATTGTCTATGTTTATCTGGTTATTATTAATTAATGAAGTAATTTGTTGTGTAGCTACTTGAGACTGTTCTGCCAGCTTACGCACTTCCTCGGCCACAACAGCAAAACCTCGTCCTTGCTCCCCAGCCCGGGCAGCCTCTATCGCTGCATTGAGGGCGAGCAAATTGGTCTGAGCAGCGATACCCGATATAACATTCGTGATTTCACCAATTTTCCTTGATCCGTGTTCCAATTGCTCAACTGCTCCTTTAACCTCAGCTGTCGATTGTCCAATTTTCTCCATTTGATTAACAGCCTTGCCAACGACCTTTTGTCCCTCTTTCGCGGCTAATGACGTATTGTTGGCTTGTTCCGCTACTTCATTACTACTAGCAGCAACCTCTTGTAGAGCAGCTGACATTTGCTCAAATGCTAGAGAAGTTTCGTCAATGGCATTGGATTGCTTTTCAGTCCCAGCCGCCACCTGTTGAATGGCTGAAGCGACCTGATTCGTTGTCTGAGCCTGTTGTTCGGCGCTTGCGGTTAACTCTTCTGAAGCTGATGCCAGCTGCTCAGCAGATGTTGCTACTTGGCCGATCAGGATCCTTACATTAGAAGCCATGACATTTAAACCTTGAGCTAGAACGCCAATTTCATCTTTAGAGTCCAGTTTTAAGTTCTCTATAGTGAGGTTGCCGCTGGAAATTTCTTTAATATTGACAACGACTTCATTTATAGGCACGGTGATCATTTTTGTGATTATAATTCCGACGAGAACAGCTACTATAATGACAATGATCGGCAATAGTAAAAGAATCATTTTTACAAAAGCGATTGTGTTGTTTTCGCTGGCGACAAGATTTTTGGCTTCGCTGACGTTAAACGTCCCAAGTTCTCTCAATAAAGTTTGAAAGTCGTCCTGTTTAGAAAATCCGTTTTTCAAATAATAGTCCTGAGCTATTGCTTTATTACCCGCTTGTGAATAGTCAATTGCTTTTTTAGTTATCTCTTTAATAGATTGAAATTCTTCTTTAATTTTATTAATTCTTTCAGATTCATAGGCAGTGGTTGCCATTGGCTCAAAATCTGTAATAAATTTATCTATAGACTTTTCGCGTGTAGCTATTTGATCTAGTTGAGCTTTTTCTGTCGCATCGTCCATCGTGTAAGAAGTAATAGCCAACGCAGCAGATTTTAGGGCATTACCGTCAGAACGTGCTTGATTTATAGTTTGGATTGATAATACGTTATCAGAATAAAATTGATCAATGAAGCTACCTGCTTGATTAAAATATACATAACCAACAATGCCAGATACCGCTAAAAGAATAGCCATAAAACCTATCAAAATACTCATTTTTATCGCCATTCTCTTGTTTCTCAGCCAATTCATAAGATATCCTCCTTTATAATATGATAATATAGAATGAGCACTTAATTAGTTATACTCAATTTCATGAAATTCGCACCATTCACGGGCGTATTCGCATAAAGTCTCATGTTTGTACGAATCCCATTCTTTTTCTATCCCAGTCTTAACGATCGCATCTCTAAAGCGACTAAACGCGTTTTTACCATCAATCGCCTCACACAACTTATGGCGCAGTTTTTCATCTTCTTGCGAAAAACAGAAGTTTTCCATAATCCTGTATTGGTTAACTTCTTCCTGATCAGGTAGTTCAACATAATCACCCCAGTTTTCCACCATGTCCACTGCCTCTCGAATAGCTGCCTGCTCCCAGTCCTCATACTCACTAAAATCATCATCGTCTTCAGATTCTTCAGCAATGCTTAGATACTCTATTTGAATTTCGACGATTTCGCCCGTCTTTTTGTTCAAATAATAGTTCCATTCCTCCAGGAAACAATCCAGTAGATTGACGATTTCTTTCAAGCTTACTGGCCTCATATTTGATCACCTTCCATAATCGTTTGTCCCGCTATCTTCAGCCTTGGTTCTCAGCTTGTTTACTGTGAAGCTTATGGAGCATCTGATGAATATCAGCAACTTGAAGTTCTAGATGATGGAGATGCTTTTGAACATCGTCTATTTCTATCTCTGCTTTATAGTTAATAGAAAAGTCGACAACTGCTTCATGTTTGTCTCGAATAGCTTGTCGGTTTTGACTCATTATAATGAAAGGAGCCTGAAAGGCCGCAGTAAACGAAAGAATGAGATTGAGAAGGATGAATGGTGCAACGTCGAAATGAAGTGTATTGGTTATAGTAAGGCTGTTCCACAACATCCAAAGAATGAGAAATGTAGAGAAAATAATAATAAACTTCCAACTGCCAGCAAAAAAAGCTACCTTGTCTGCTAAACGATCTGAACGAGTTGTCTCACGATGATCTTGGGCATTAAGTTGAGTGAGAATGTGGTTCTTATAATCATCAACGATTCGATCAATACGTTCGGCATGGGCATCGCTAAGAACTGCGGTCGAGTTCAGATCTTCTGTTAATTTTGGCACAATTGACACCTCTTTATCGATTAGTTATTTTCAGCAATATTATAAATTAATTTTTCAGTACTCTCCCATCCTAAGCATGCATCAGTTATTGATTTTCCATATATATTTTCGCCGATACCTTGTTTGCCTTCTTTTAGATAGCTTTCAATCATGAGACCTTTGATCATTTTTTTAAGCAAAGTGTCATATTTTCTACTCGTTAAAACTTCCCTTGCTATTCTTGGCTGTTCAGAATAACATTTCATTGAATTTGCATGGTTTGTATCAACAATAATTGATGCATTTAACAGTTTTAGTTTTTCATAGTCTATAGCAATGCGAATTAAATCTTCATAATGATAATTAGGAAGATTTTTGCCATTAGAATCAACAGCCCCTCTTAAAATTGCATGAGTAAGCGGATTGCCAGTGGTTTCAACTTCCCATCCAGAATATGTGAAAGTATGGCACTGCTGCGCCGCTATGATAGAATTCAACATAACCGACAGATCGCCACTTGTAGGATTTTTCATACCAACAGGTGTGTCAACCCCACTTACTGCTAATCTGTGTTGCTGATTCTCTACTGAACGAGCACCAATTGCATGGTAACCCAAAACGTCTGAAAGATAAGTATAGTTCTCTGGGTAGAGCATTTCATCAGCCGCAGGCATGTAATATTCGCATAATGCTCTTAAATGCATTTTTCTGATCGCTTTTATTCCCTCAACTAAATCCGGTTTTTTGCTTGGGTCTGGTTGGTGCGCCATGCCTTTATAACCTTCACCAGTAGTTCGGGGCTTATTTGTATAGATTCTAGGTATAATTAAGATAGAATCTTTTACATTTTCTTGAACTTGTGCAAGCTTTCCAATATATTCACAGACAGAATCTTCATTATCCGCAGAACATGGGCCAATGATAAGAATAAATCTTTTGTCCTTACCCTCGAGGATATGCCTTATTTCATTATCCCTAGCTTCTTTTATTACTTTGATGTGATTTGGTAAAGGTATCTGCTCTATTATTTCATCAGCGGTAGGTATTCGTTTAATGAATTTCATACTCATATTAAATACTCCTTTACTCTTTACCCAAGTTTACTAACTACTTGCTTCAGTATAATTTTTTTAGACAAGATTAGCAATATTGTCAGACTAAAAGGCGGCTAAATCGTCAAACGTCTATAGGCAATAGGACACGGGTGTTCAAATCATACATAATAATTATTGTAGTTTCATTTGTAAATTAATCCAGTTATTACCGGCATATTATTAGGTTCTAAAAACAATACTGTTGATTATAGGCACATAGCAAATCGCTTGTCTTTTCCTGCACACCAATTTTCAGAGAGGGGCAAAAGTTAAATGATTGATGATAAGAAAACAGAAAACGTAGAAGCATTTAATTATGAAAGATGCGACCAAGAAATGCTAGCAAAGCGATCCGATGAATGGCAAGATATAGAAGAGCATACTGATGAAAAAAAGATAAAAATGTGCAACANNAAAGATGATGATGAAAAGTAAGTGTACCCTGCGCACAAAATATTTAAAATAGGCTCAGCAATTCTTTTCTGCTGTGCCTATTTTCTTTATTACATAATTTTCACCTTCACCTCGTGGGATGGGGGTTATTCATTTTCGCTTTCCATATTTCACGAGCATATTCCTCAATCGCTCGATCACTGGAAAACCTACCCGCTTCCTCAATATTAACTAAGGCCATTCGATTCCAAGTAGAGCGTTCATGGTAAACATCAGTTAGGTTACTAAAGGCTTCAATATAACTAGCGAAATCCTTGAGGACAAAATATTCATCATTATAGACCAAAAGCGAGTCGTATATAATTCTGAACTCTTCACCCGCATCCTCATTAAAAAAGCCATTAATCAATTGATCTACACATTGACGCAGAACAGAATTTGAGTGATAAACATCCCAAGACCTATAGTTCCTTTGTCGTGTAAAGTTGATAACCTCATCCGACGTTAAGCCGAATACAAACATATTTTGCTTGCCAACTGCTTCCTGTATTTCAACATTTGCACCATC
>OMOF01000891.1:392-1143 GCA_900290375.1 Candidatus Desulfosporosinus infrequens | reverse complement strand
AGCAAACATTAAAATTTTAAATGGATAATTCCGGATCAGAAACCTTACATTGTAAAGAAGGTTCTTAGTAGTGAAAAGTGAAGACTTTATGCAGTGAAATCAGGGCTTTAATCCTAAAAAGATCTTTTTCGGTACCAAACAACCCTCCTTGTCTTGAAGCTTTTTCCTTGTTACTTGGTTTTTATTATCTTTATGATTAAGTTAACCACCATGTAGACATTATACATAAATATACTAAAAAGGTTAACTGGTAAACTCAATGGTTTTACTAACATGTTACCCTGATCCTAACCTAGGAAAAAGACTAGTTTGACTAGTGGGAATAGCAAGATTAATGAGAATAGTAAGACTACTAAAGTTGGTATCAGGCGTTTTTATAAAAAATATAAAAGCAGACTACTTTTTAGTCTGCTCAACAGTTATTAATAGTTTCCTTATTTCATTTCAGTCGAAGAGCCCACTTCTATGAGTGGGCTCTTTATTTTTTTGCTGGCATCCTTCGCCATAGAGGTCCTGATTTTCAGCCTTAGCTGGACGAGTTCAATCAACCAACCCATGCCGTAAAGCATATTGGGCCAGAGCTACCCTTCCTTTGATACCTAATTTNNTCAACCGTCTTGGGGCTGATCTTCAGGAGTTCCGCGATTCGTCGGTTAGTGTACCCATGTGCCAACATGACCAAGATCTCACGTTCCCTTTCCGAAAGTTGCTGATAGTCCGTCTCCGCACCAGGTTTTCTATTCTGGGAGTA
>OMOF01000891.1:0-382 GCA_900290375.1 Candidatus Desulfosporosinus infrequens | reverse complement strand
TTCGTCAGCAGCTGCCCGTTTCAAAACATATCCCTCCGCCCCGATTTTTAGAGCGGGCTGGATATACTCCCTATTCTCATGCTGAGTAAGCAAAATTATTTTGGTCGAGGGCGTAAGTTCTTTAATTTGCCTAGCAGCGCTTAGCCCATCAACTCCCGGCATGGCAATATCCATCAGAACGACATCAGGCTGAAGTTGACGGACGAGTGTTAGGGCTATTGCCCCGTCCTCTGCCTCTCCAACCACTTTAAAGTCTGGCTGCATTTCCAAAAGCACTCGGACGCCGGCCCGAAAAATCGTGTGATCATCCACCAAGAGGATTTGTATCGTTTTCAAACCAATTGCCCTCCTTTGAAGAAGTATCTTTAGATAATTCCAATTT
>OMOF01000896.1 GCA_900290375.1 Candidatus Desulfosporosinus infrequens | reverse complement strand
CCATCGCTTGTTCAATACCTTTTCAATAAAAATTCTTGCAATTTCTGGATCAAACTGAGAACCCGCACTATTTCTAATTTCAGCAAGTACTATTTTTTCGCTCAAAGCCTTTCTATATGGACGTTCACTGGTCATTGCATCATAGCTGTCAGCAAGAGCAATAATTCTTGCTACCCTTGGAATAGCTTCCCCTTTTAAACCTTTCGGATAACCAGCACCATCCCATCTTTCATGATGGGCCAAGATACAATCTGCTAATTCTAACATGTCATAGGATGAACTTAGTATCCTATAACCGATATCAGGATGCCGCTTAATTTCATTCCGCTCACGCTGTGTAAGTTTACTAGGTTTATTTAGTATACTTTCTTCGATTTAGACCAATAATTTTCAGTCTACTAATTTCAATTTCAGAAAAGCCAAGTTCTTTTCCTATTTTCTGGCATATTTCACTTACTCTTCTAGAGTGTTGTTCTTCCCTTGGATTTTTTTCATGCAGGGTATTAATAATTGTGTTTATTGTATTCCCCCGCATACCTTCATTTTCAAGAATTTTATGTTTATACATATAATCCTCAGTACTTTTAAGGACTATATTTATCTCTTCATCTGTTGTTTTCTTTGTATCCCAGCCAAGTGAGATGCTAACCCGGATAGCATTAACATATTCATTTGAATATAATTTTTTTATTCTCTTAACAATTTTTTCTGCTTCTTCAGTATTAGTTTTTGGCAGAAGAATGACAAATTCATCTCCGCCCCAGCGGGCAACTATATCATCTGCCCTGCATGCACTCTTAATAGCAGCTGCTGCTTTCTGTAAGAGTTCATCACCTTTGTCATGCCCAAAAGCGTCATTTATAATCTTCAACCCATTTACATCACCCATAATAATAGAAATAGGAAGATTTCTTCCAGTGTCTAACCTTTTAATTTCTTCTTCATAGAATCGTCTATTATAAAGGCCTGTTAATTTATCATGGTAGCTTAAATAAATGATTTCTTCTTCCGTTTTTTTACGTTTGGTGATGTCCTGAATTGTCCCAATAAATTGGACCGCATTTAATTGATCATCAAACTCAAGATCTCCAAGTCCATGCACCCAGCGTTCCTTTCCATCATTGATACGGATTATTTTGTATTCATAATCGAAATACTGATTTTTAGTTTCCATCTGCAAAAGATAATCACAAAACTTAGTACGCCAATCAGGATGAATCAACCTAATAAAGCTTTCCTTAGTTTGTGGATATGTTTCGTCAATTCCAAAAATTTTATAAATTTCTGGCGAACACTTCCATGTTCCGGTCATACAATTTGACACAAAACTGCCAATACGTGCTACCTTTTGTGATTGACGCAATAATCGTTCGCTTTCCTTTAAAGCTTCCTCTGTTCGCTTCCGCTCAGTTATATCGCTTATATTTACGAAATACCCTCTTTCATTCGAAGCGTTTTTCATGGATAATACTTTCGCTTGTGACCATTTACTTTCTCCTTGTTTTGACAATTCAAATTCAATGATTACCTTTTTG
>OMOF01000897.1 GCA_900290375.1 Candidatus Desulfosporosinus infrequens | reverse complement strand
AAAATAAAGATAAGGAATTAAATGAAGCTAAATCGAGTATGAAAGGGATCTTGGACAATCTTCCTTTCTTGGCATGGCTAAAAGATGAGAAGGGTATATTTATTGAAGTTAATAGAGAATTTCAAAAAGCTTGCGGGAAAAATTTAGAGGAAATTATTGGTCATAATGATTATGATATCTGGACAACAGAATTGGCTAAAAAATATAGTTCAGATGACTTGGAAGTTATACACTCCGGAAAAGCCAAGTACGTTGAAGAAGTGGTTAACCATATGCTTGGGGATATATGGTTTGAGACTTTTAAAACACCCATCTTCGATATTGGTGGAAAGGTTATTGGAACTATAGGAATAGCAAGAGATATTTCTGAGAGAAAAAAACTTGAATTTGAGATAGAAAACGACAAGAGATTCTTAAATTCTATTATTGATGCCATTCCGGATGTAATTTTTTTCAAAGATAGAAATAGTAAGTATTTGGGTTGCAATAAATCGTTTGCAGAGAAAATTGCAAAGTGTGATAAAAAGACAGTTCAAGGAAAGGGGGATTTTGATTATTTTAGTGATTCTGTGGCTAACCGAAATGTAATGCAAGACAAGGAAATTATGGCTTTGCAAGAGAGTCAATTAAATTACGTCACCTTGAAGACAGCACATGGAAGCGTAGATTATGAGACGATCAAGACTCCTTTTTTTAACGAAAACGGAGTTGTCATAGGGGTCATAGGTATTTCCAGAGACGTTACGGTGAGGAAATGCATTGAAGAAAAGGTTCGGCTAAGTGAAGAAAAATTCAGACTCCTATTTGAAAACATGACGAACTGTTTTTCACTCCAGGAAGTCATTCTGAATGACGAAGGTGAGGCTGTAGATTTTCGATATCTTATGGTAAATAAGGCTTATGAAATCCTTATGAATCAGCCTTTCGAAGATATTATAGGCAAATCGATATTGGAAATTAATCCGGCAGCAGATAAAGAATTAATACAAAAGTATTGTAAAGTTGGCCTAACGGGAGAACCTCTACGGTTAGAATACTTTTCAAAAACTACGAATCAATATTTTGAAACATTTACATATAGCACGCAAAAAGGGTCGTTCGCATCAGTCTTAGAGGATGTAACGAAGAGAAAAGAAATGGAAAACTCTTTAAAAGAAAGTGAAGAGCGGTTTAGACAAGCCCATGAAAACTTTAGGAAATTCTTCGATTCTGTCGATGATCTGTTATTTGTTGTCGATAAACAAGGCAAAATTAAGCATGTAAATAACACGGTTTGTAATAGATTAGGTTATACAGAAGAGGAGCTTATCGGGGAATCAGTGTTGATCGTTCACCCGGAAAATAGAAGAGGAGAAGTAGAGAGTATTGTAATCGATATATTATCCGGCAAAGTTGATTATTCTCCAATACCTGCAATCACGAAATTTGGCCAAGAGATCCCAATGGAAACACGTATCACTTCGGGAGAATGGAACGGTGAAGCAGTGACATTTGGGGTTATGAAAGATATATCCGCTGCAGAAACCGCCAATATAGCGAAAAGCCAGTTCCTAGCCAACATGTCTCATGAAATAAGGACTCCGTTAAATGGGATTGTCGGTTTCATAGAACTGCTCTCCAGTATGCCACTTGAAAGAGAACAGGCAAGTTACTTAGCAGAGGTTAAGGCGTCTTCTGACGCATTGCTTTTACTAATTAATGAGATATTGGATTATTCAAAAATTGAAGCGGGGATGTTATTGATTGAAAACATACCGTTTGATCTCCATCGACTTGTGGAAGAGGCGGTTTCTTTATTTTCTCCAAAAGCTCACGGAAAGGGTATTGAAATAGTTTCATATATCGCCTCGGGAGTACCCTGCGGAGTTCAAGGGGACCCTGGCAGGCTTAGACAGGTATTAAATAACATTATAGGAAACGCTGTCAAATTCACAGATAAGGGTGAAGTGGCGGTTGAAGTAACGACGTTGAAAGAAAGCCAAGAAAAGGTGCTTTTGCAGATTAAAATTCAG
>OMOF01000898.1 GCA_900290375.1 Candidatus Desulfosporosinus infrequens | reverse complement strand
CATCAGCCGATACTGCAGCTCGTCAATATCTTGATACTCGTCGATCATGATGTATTCCAGCCGCTGCTGCCACTTCAGCCGGATCGCTGCGTCCACGCTGAAGATGTGGAGTACATATTTAATCAGGTCGTTGTAGTCGAGCCCGAAACATTTCTTTTCCTGATACAGATATCCCCAGAAGATGATGTCCTCCGCTTCCACGGCATTCAGATACTTGAGATGCAGCTCCTCAAGGGAAAGAGAGACCATAAATTTGTAGTACTCCGGATCTTTAAACAACTTGCGGATTTCGATCATGTCTTGTGGTTAATTGATAACAATTGCTTTGATGTCTGTATGGAATAAAATAGAAAATATTGGACTATAGCCTCTAATCTTTTGAAAGATACCATCCGTATCACTGTCGCCAATCCCAAATGGGTGGAGGCTGTAAAGGGAAATAATGATTGAATCCATCGATGAATATCAGAGATGACCAAGGAACAAAGGGAGCGTATTGTAATGGTTCATTCTCATCTGGATTTCGTCCAACGTTCCATTGCAGAGCTGGATAAAATGGTTGCTACTTATGAAAGCGCCATCACTCTCCTTTGTAACATTCCTGGAGTTGACAGAATTTCTGCAATCACCATCATCTCTGAAATTGGTACAGATATGTCTCAGTTTACCAACTCCAAGCATTTATGCTGTTGGGCGGGTCTAACCCCGGGCAACAACGAATCTGCCGGTAAGAAGAAATCTGTCCGAATTACACGTATCGGTGATTACCTCAAACCTGCATTGGTACAAGTTGCCCATGCAGTCGTGAATTAGGATAAGGCTCCTTACTACAAAATCAAGTACGAACGCCTTTATAGAAGGAGGGGTAAAAAAAGAGCAATTATCGCCATCACAGGGATGATACTCATCGCTATTTATAACATGTTTGTTACTGGCGAACAGTGGAATCCAAGCGATTTGTATAAAATTGATATGCCACAAGAATTGCTGGAAAAGCAGAAGGAGAAAGCGATTAAACAAGCTGTAAAACTCCTTTTTCCAATGGTGTAAAAAAGCTACCGACATTACCGTGGCTTAAACTGACAACTATTAATTTTCTCAAAGGACTATAGGGCCTTTATTTAAGTGTACTCATTTTTAGGCTATGTCGAGTTATTTTTCAAGCTAAGCCCCTATTTCTATTCCGTAATTAGGCTTTCTACATCGTAAAGCCGTGGTACCTTTATGCCGTGCTTTCTGGCTTCTGATATAACTTCCTGTACGGCATAACCAACTTTAGTGTGGTTATGCGCCACAAGTGCAAAGGTCATGCTTTTAGGTGAAAAAACAACGTTACTCATAAGAAATCCAACAACTCTTGGTGGTAGGCCGCTCATCACTTTTGTCATAACATCAAGTTTTGAGCCTTTTGCTTTCAAAACAGGGATAATTTCTTTCATATTAACCTCCATTCCGCCGCTAACGCTGGCGGCACAAATAGTAATGAAAAATAGTGCGCAA
>OMOF01000900.1 GCA_900290375.1 Candidatus Desulfosporosinus infrequens | reverse complement strand
TGCAGCCTATGCTATAAACTTGTTTTGGCTTGTGTACAATTTTGTGATTTTGACTGTTGCGATTCTTTTTTCCTCTGAGAGACCAAAGCTTCGTCAATCAGAAAGGTTTCCAATTAAGGCACCAGTTAAGGTTATTGATGGTAATAAAATCCTTTCAACTTATTCCCAAGATGTTTCGGAAACGGGTTTATCGCTTCTGTTTTCCCACCCCGTCTACATTGATCCAGACAAGACTTTAACCTTAATAATTTCGGAAGGAGAATATTTATCGGAATTCAAGGCTGTTGTCGCTAATGTTGACCGGTTACCTTCGAGCCAGTATAAATATGCNNAGATAATTACCGGAGCTTGATCCATATCTTATATGATAGAAAACCGATGTTACCTGAACGTCATAAAGGTAAACTAATGGATAATCTCATTGGTAATAATTTGATGCAGAGAAGTAAAAAACATTTTTCGATGAATCGCAAATTGCCGCGAATTCCAATAAATCGCAGGTTTATTGCTTATGTTGGGGATGATTTCCATTTCGTTTGGGTTTTGGATTTCAATTACCGTTACGTTACACTTCAAACAACAAAGAATCACCACCAATTAAATCTTCTTTTTGATGCAGAAAACCGAGTTTTTTTGGACTGCAGGTTAGTCAAGACTTTGGATGAGAAATCTAGGAAAGGGAGCATATATCTATATGAAATAATAAATTTTGAAGATGCGCTGGAATGTCCTTTGTCCTGGACTAGAACCAAAAGCAATAAATTTCTTCGAAAAAAGCCTCGTAACTCATATCCAGTCAAACTTACCGGATAATTTTTACAGTTTTTTCAGTGTAACGATCAAAGTTGGTAGTTCAGGCCCCAGCAAATCAAGCTCAAACCTCTCTCTGCTGGGGCCTGAACTACCAACAGCCCTAAATGGAACAAATTACTTCATGGCCCAGAGACCATCTACTCTGGTATTTGAACTTTAAAAATCATTAACCAATTTGCTATATAAACGATTCATTTGTAGAGACAACCTATCATTAGCGGAAGCCCCCTCGATTGGATAAGGAGGCTTCCGGATTACAGGCAACATATGGGTTATCAATGTAACAACAGGGCCAGGTGGGATAAATGCCATCAATGGTGTTTTCGGGGCATGGACAGATTCTGTCCCTATGTTGATAATATCGGGTCAGGTCAAGCGGGAAACAACCGTAGGTTATATAATCCCTGTTTGCATCAGTTAGGTGATCAAGAGTGTGATATCATATATATGGTCTAAGGGAAAACCAAATATTCCGTTATGATTACCGAACCGGAGACGATTATAATGGTCTAAGAAAACTCGACAAGATTTTTTGAAAGATAATGGATTTGCTCACTTCAGAGGATACCAAAATGGTGACCAATCCTCAGTCAAAAAGAGACCACTTGCTTATCTATACCAATAAAAGTGTATGACTTCACAGTATTCTGCGAAGCCATACACTTTGTTCTTTTAAGAATCATTATTTGAAGGCTTGGATTTTATTCCTTTGTGAAATCATACAGTGCTTTTCAACTTCTTCCCAAGTTAAAAATACTCGGATAATATCCTCTTCATATAAATCAGTTCCTGTCTGAACCTCGATAAACTCTATATCTGATTCTGCTTTGATTCCGTGTTTAACTCCCACCGGTATATGCAACACATCTCCAGGCTTGATTTTGTGGATCACATCATCAAGAGCGAATTCTGCCTCGCCAATTACAATATTCCAAACTTCGCTGCGATGATGATGCACTTGGTAACTCAGGTTCTTACCGGACATAATCCTAACGCGTTTGGTTAGAACTTGCTGACCGTTTTCATATTTCATATAATCTAGCACTTTGTACCAGCCCCAACGCCGTTCTTCAAACATTGGCCGTTGAATAAATCGATTAAGAAAATCCTTTACCCTAGGGCTTTCATCCTTATCTGCAACCAAGATTCCGTCTTGACTTGCGGCGACAATGATGTTGGACATCCCGATCACAATGATCGGGATGTCCAATTCATTGATAAGATAGGTCTCCTTGCAGTCCTCGCTTAAGAACCCATTTCCGATAATTGGTGTCGATATTTCTTCCGTTAGGGTGTTCCACGTCCCTAGGTCTTTCCACTCCCCCTCATATCGAAGTGCGATAACATTCCTAGCCTTTTCGACAACTTCATAGTCAAAACTAATTTCAGGTAATGTGGCATATTCGTTTTTTA
>OMOF01000901.1 GCA_900290375.1 Candidatus Desulfosporosinus infrequens | reverse complement strand
TGCATATACAAAAGGAAAAAGATCGACCGCATTGCCGGTGGATCTTTTTCCTGTCTTATAACCTAAAATTCCGCATTTTTTTATACCTACAAGGAAAAACACTGCAAATACGCCTTGGGGAATTCTGAACGGGGAACCACAGATTACACATGAAAAGAGCGATAAGAGAAACCACAGATTAACACAGATATCACAGATTAAGAAGAATTAAGTATAGAAAAATGGCGAATATCAATTGCGTTACAAGCGATTGATATTTTAGAGCTAAAAATGTGTTTTTAAATCTGTGGTAATCTGTGGTTGAGTACCTGAATAGTCACAAAAAAAATGATTCGCAATTCAATTTGTAGGTATAATTTTTCACGGAAATCAAGGTTATAACATTCTTTCTGTAATATTGGAAATGCTTCACAGAACACATAGTTATTGGTGTGCATTCCGCACGGTACCGTAGGGGTACGATGCCTCGTGCCCTACTCTAAAACGTAAAGGCCGGGATGTTTAATCCCGGCCTTTACATTTTATTTTAGATCAAAACGGCACCTTTACTGGCGGATGTCACTAATTTGGCATACCTCGCCAGATAACCGGTGGTGACCTTGGGTTCGGGTCTTACCCATGCCTGGCGACGTTTTTCGAATTCCTCCTCAGAGATAAGGAGTTGAAGGGAACGTTTGGGGATATTAATCGAGATGACATCGCCGTTTTCGACGAAGGCGATCGGACCACCTTCCATGGCTTCTGGAGAGATATGACCGATACACGCTCCACGCGTAGCCCCGCTGAAACGACCGTCGGTGAGTAAAGCCACTTGTAGACCCATACCCGTGATAATGGCGGTCGGATTAAGCATCTCTTTCATACCAGGGCCGCCTTTAGGCCCTTCATAGCGGATAACTACAACTTCTCCGTCATGAACCTGTTTATTTAAGAGGGCTTCGAGTACCTCTTCTTCAGAGTTGAAAACGGAAGCAGGGCCTTCAAACACTAGCATGTTGTCCTGAACGGCACTTTCTTTAACGATGGCCTTGTCTGGTGCTAGGTTTCCGGAAAGCACAGCGATACCTCCAGTTTTACGATAAGCATTTTCCATTGAATGAATGATATCTGGGCAAGTTGTTTGAGCGTTCTCCAAACGATCCCCCATAGGTCCAGTAACAGTTAAAGCATCAGTATGAAGGACGCCGGCTTTGTTGAGTTCATACATAACGGCATTGATACCACCAGCTTCATCGAGATCCTGAAGGTGATGCGTGCCAGCAGGGCTCAGTTTGGCAATGTATGGAGTCCGAGCACTAATGGAATCAAAGAGAGAGAGGGGGAGCTCAAGGCCCGCTGCATAGGCAATCGCCGTGAGGTGCAAAACTGTGTTTGAGGACCCGCCTATTCCCATATCAACCGCAATGGCATTTTCAAAGGCTTTTTGCGTAAGGATATCCCGTGGCTTTATATCCTTTTTCACGAGGTCAACAATTAAAGTGCCAGACCGTTTAGCCAACATTTTCCGGGCGCCAGAGTTGGCAGCGGGGATTGTCCCATTTCCAGGGAGTGCCATGCCGAGAGCCTCCGTTAAGCAATTCATGGAATTTGCCGTAAAAAGACCGGCACAGGAGCCGTAGCCAGGGCAGGCTGATTGCTCCATCATGTCAAGTTCCTGGGCGCTAATTTTTCCGCTTTCGTAAAGCCCTGCCGCTTCAAAGATCTGGCTGACACTGATGTTTTTCCCCTGATAGCGACCAGCTAACATGGGCCCGCCACTAACCACCACACAGGGTATGTTGAGGCGTGCGGCAGCCATCAGCATGCCAGGAACAATTTTATCACAGTTGGGAATTAAGACCAGTCCGTCCAGCGCATGCGCTTCCGCGAGCGCTTCGATCGAATCGGCGATCAGCTCACGACTGGGCAGAGAAAAGTTCATACCTTTATGCCCCATAGCAATACCATCGCAAATCCCGATGGCAGGAATTTCGATAGGGGTCCCACCCCCAGACGATACCCCTAATTTAGCTGCCTGTGCCAAATCCTTAAGATGTCCGTGACCAGGAATAATTTCATTAAATGCGTTAACAATCCCAATTAGGGGTTTCTGCAGATCTTCAGGGGTAAAGCCCATAGCATAAAAGAGCGCACGATGTGCTGCTTTCGTTGAACCCTTTTTAACAATATCACTACGCAAAATGATTCCTCCCATTATTCACTTTTCAATCTAAGCTAACAAGCGTCGAGTTTTTATGATCATTATAGTACATGGAGATTGACTGTCAAGCCACTTCGTTCCTGTGCAGGGTTATCATTCCCAACTGTGCCTTGGTCACCGAAATCAAATCTATTGGACGTAGGAAGAGCTGAAGCCCACGTAACCCGGCGCTAATGGCTATCTTCTCGTGGTTTTCTATTGTCTTGTCGATGAAGACGGGATAGTTCTTTTTCATTCCAATGGGGGAAACCCCACCTCGAATGTAACCAGTCAGAGGTTGGACTTCTTTTAGAGAGACAACCTCGACTTTCTTATTTCCACTCAGGACAGCCAAACCTTTGAGATTGAGTTCGTAATTACTTTGAATGCAAGCGACAAGTACTCCGGTTTTATCACCGCGTGCAACTATGGTTTTATAAACTTGTTCGAGGGGAAGGCCCACCTTCTGGGCGACGGAAACCGCGGATAAATCGGTTTCATCAACTATATATTCCTTTAAGTCATAAAGGATCTTGCCCTGCTCGAGAATTCGGGCTGCGTTTGTTTTTTGTGACATGTAGTTATCCCCTTTCTCACTTTCTGAATACTCACTTCTATAAGTGGTTCTCCAATTTCCACTGATTATTACCTTTCCTTTTTACAGGGATGTCCCTATAATATAAGTGAACATCAAGAGAAATTAAAGGTAAAGGGTGATCAATAAAGGTTGTGGTTGAGGAGAGGGAGGTCCAGTCTTTGAAACAGTTAAAGGTTCTCGTATTCTCCGCAACGTTTGGAAACGGACACTTGCGGGCGGCTGAAGCTGTTATTGAAGGGATACGTAGCAAAGAACCTTCCGCAAAGATTATTCACCTGGATTTTGGTGATTTCCTGGGGATAAGGTTTAACGCCATAATTAAAAACATTTATAGTGAGATGATCAAGTATATCCCTAAGCTTTGGGGGAAATTATACTATAAAACAGCTAAGGTACAACCACAATCGCTCAGTCAACGTTTTTTGAACAAACTGGGACGAAGGGATTTGCTTAAATATATTCAAGTCTTTAAACCGGATTTCATCTTGTGTACTTATCCCACAGTTTCTTCGATTCTGGCTCAACTCAGGCTCGAACAACTTCTTCAGGTTCCTGTGATCACTGTAATCACGGATTATACGGTTCACAGTCATTGGGTCCATCAAGGGGTTGATGGCTACGTTGTGGCTTGTACTGAGGTAAAAGAAAGTTTAATGTCTTGGGAAATTAACGCGCAACGGATTTATGTGACAGGGATTCCGGTAAGCCCGAAATTTGAAGTAGAAATGGATCGAGGGCATATTATCACCAAGTTAGGTTTGAAGTCGGATCTTCCCACCTTTCTCGTCATGGGAGGGTCCTATGGAGTTTTGAAAAGCGCAAAAAGAATCTGCAAGAAACTTGCAGATTCGCTAATCCCGGTCCAGGCAATTATTGTTTGTGGGAAAAATAAAAAATTGTATCTCTCTCTGGAAGAGGTCATGGCGCATGGTCGCAATCCTATGATACGGTTCGAGTTTGTTAATAATGTAGAGGAATTAATGTCAGTCTCTGATTTGATTATCACAAAAGCGGGCGGGTTAACGGTTTCTGAGGCGTTAACGATGCACTTAGCGCTGGTTATTTACAAGCCAATTCCTGGTCAAGAAGAAGAAAACGCTTATTTTGTACAACGTAAAGGTGCAGGGTGCGTAGCAAGTAACGAGAAGGAATTGGAACAGCTTCTAAACCGCTTTTTAAGGTATCCAGAAGAGATTGGTAAAATGAGAAAAAAAGCGGCCTCTGCTATACCTGATCATTCCACAGAACGCGCTGTGGAAAATATATTTCAATTAGTGTTGGATTTGAGAATGGAGCAAAGAATTGGCTGAGACAATTCTTTGCTCCATTTTTTTACTTTTATGAGGATGGTGTTGGATAATTTCTCTAAACTTTTGCCACACTAAGAAGGCAACAAACAAAGTGAGGTGAGGGCATGAAATTACGCGTTAGACCCTTGGGGGTTGTCTTAGCTATTGGGCTGATACTCAGTATTACCCTGTCCGGGATTGCGTATGCAACATTAGGAGATCGTTTGCTTGGGCGAGGAAGCACAGGTCAAGAAGTCAATGAGTTGCAAAGTAAATTAGCACAGTTGGGGTATGGAGTGGGACCGATTGATGGAAAGTTCGGGCCGAAAACAGAGGCAGCAATACGGGATTTTCAAAGCGACCGTGGGCTAAGAGTAGATGGCTTAGCTGGAACGCAAACCACTACAGAATTAATGCGGTTAACTAGCCAAAGTACGAATGCATCAGGAAAGGCTATTGGGAACAAAAACATTGACGCAAACCTCTTAGCCCGCTGCGTAAATGGAGAAGCACGTGGAGAACCCTTCGAGGGACAAGTTGCGGTGGCTGCCGTGATCATCAATCGGATGTCAGATCCGGCCTACCCGAAAACAATCGCGGATATTATCTATCAGCCTCAAGCCTTTTCCAGTGTAGATGACGGCCAAATCAATTTACCGCCTTCAGCATCTGCCCTACGTGCTGCTGAAGAAGCGATAAATGGATCGGACCCTTCAGGAGGAGCAGAATTCTTTTTTAATCCCGCTAAGACTAGTAATAGATACATTCGGTCACGACCAACGATTAAACAAATCGGCAATCATATCTTTACGAAATAGGGGGACAGGCATGCATAGAAAATTATGGTTCGGAATTTTAGCGGCAGCTTTCTTGATCTCCCTAGGCTGGGGATTTAATGAATATCGTCTGGCGGGAAATTATCGTCTCGCCGCAGAAAATAATAACCATCGAGCTTTGACGGATTTCGCTAGTCATCTTGATCAGATGGAGACAGATATGGTCAAAGGAGACGTAGCTAGTAACCCCACCCAAAAAATCCTCTACTTGAGCCAGGTTTCAAGTAAAAGTGAGGCAGCGCTCCAGGATTTCGCTCAAATCCCGGCCGATCAGGCAGGCCTTAGTTATGTGGGCGCATTTATAACACAATCTGGTGACTTCGCTCGGACATTGACGCAAAAAATTGCTGGGGGAGAAACAATTTCGGCAGAAGAGGAAAAGACACTCAGAGATATGCATGAACGGCTCGTGCCAGTTAATCAAAAAGTTCAAACTATAATGACTAAAATGGACACGGAAAATTTAGCTTGGACAGATCCAGCCCCGTCGATATGGCAGCGACTAGGGTTTGGTGGGCCTAAAATTGCTAAAGCAACTGCGGATGGCTCCGAAGCCCCTTCCAAATCCGTCAGGTCTGGGTTGGACCAACTGGAGGCGAGTCTACAAAAATTGCCGCCATTTTCGTATACCGGACAATATGCCACACGCGTTGTGTCAAAGCCCTTAGGGCTCCCTTCCGGCAATGTAACCCAAAATCAGGCCCAAGGTGTGGCTCGGGATTTTCTGGATAAGGTGGGCTATAGGAATATAATGCCGGAATTCTCAGGGGAGTCGCAGGGTCCACTCGGAGGCTATATGTGGAAGTATAAAGAAGCTAATTTGGAAGTTACCCGTCAAGGAGGAGTTATAACACTTTACCGCGATCAACGTACGATCGAACCCAGGACACTGACTATTGAAGAAGCTTCTAAGAAAGCAAAGGTAGCTTTACAGGCGTTAGGTTGGCAATTGACTTTGACATCAAATGAAGACTTTGGGTCGTATGTTCAAATTGATGCCGTAGTTGAAAAAGATGGGGTAAGGATATACCCGGATAAGGTGCGCCTGATGATCGCTTTGGATAATGGCCAGCTTATTGGATTAGATGCGACACCATATTATGCGTTTCATCATTCTCGAACCTTCCCAACTAAACTAACGCTGGATCAGGCGGAACGTAAGTTGCGTCCGGACTACAAGGTCCTAGAGAGCCGCTTGGCGGTCATTGCTAAAAGCGGAAATCAAGAGGTCTATTGTTACGAGTTTCGCGGTCGGTATCAGGGAGAAGAATATCTCCTGTACCTAAATGCTGCAACAGGCGCGGAAGAGAAGATTCAGCGGATTATCAAGACACCACGCGGAGAATTCCTCCAGTAAAATAGTCGAGCACGCATAAGCGAGAGGGATGTTTCCCTCTCGCTGTTGTATATCTGAATCCAACTACGGACCACGACTAATGGCGACATGCAATTGGGTAAAATTAAACAAGAGTAAAAAAGGATTTTTTCAAGGTTAACGAGAATACGCTCATATGAGTATATGCTCATTATTGGATCATCTCACAAGTGCGATTCAGGCCTGGTCTTTGCGTAGGCTTTAGGATATTATGGAATAATTCATACTCAAGAAAGTATGCAACAAAGAACCGGCCCTACTCCCCCCTCCGACTCCTCCTATAGCGACAAGCGACTAGCAACTAGCCATGCAGCTAGTGCGAAGAGGATAAGACGCTTCCTCACCCCACCCAATACAGGAACAGGATGCAACAAAGAACCGTCCCTACTTGCACTAAAATTGTCCCCACTTGCGTCCGAAAGGAGCAAACTAGTGAAGAAGACCTCGGTATCCATCCAGGTTAATGGTAAACAGATCTATCCGGAAGGGCATGAAGACCAACAGGAATTAAGCACAGTCGGAACATTTTATGAACGAAATGGTATATTCTATTTGTTTTATAAAGAATCAGATCATGAAAGTACAGGCCTTGGAGATGTGACAACGTTACTAACTATTAAAGAAGGGCTGGTTGCTTTATATCGTAAGGGTGCGGTCAATCTAGCGCAAGAGTTTAAAAAAGGTGTGCTCGACCGAAGTATTTACACAACCTGCTATGGGGAAATTATGCTGAGTGTTATGCCTCGGCGAGTAGAGTTTGACTTGACAGTCTATGGGGGACGTATTAATCTAGAATATGACCTTTTTGTAGAAGATAAGTTGGTCAGTTATAATTTGCTGGTGCTAAACATAAAGGAGGATCTCCCCCAATGAGTCTCTATGAGAACATAAAAACACAGGTTCTGAATCAATTGGTAGAAGCTGCGCATTCTGCGCAAGCGGCTGGAAAATTAACATTTGAAGAATTACCGAATTTCGTTTTGGAAGAACCGAGAGAAAGACAACATGGAGATTTGGCAACGAATCTAGCTATGGTACTGGCCAAACAAGCAAAACGTTCGCCCCGGGAGATAGCCGCCATACTTATTAATCACATGGACACGACCGGGACTTGGATAGAATCTTCTGAGATTGCAGGAGCTGGTTTTATCAATTTCCGCTTAAATCCGTCCTGGCTTACGAATGTCATAGACGCGGTAATTAAAGCCGGAGAACTCTATGGTCAGGTGGATATCGGAAAGGGTCAAAAGATTCAGGTCGAGTTTGTGAGCGCCAACCCCACGGGGCTATTACACATGGGTAATGCTCGCGGAGCAGCACTCGGCGATAGCCTCGCTTCGTTACTCTCTACGGCAGGTTATGAAGTCTCCCGTGAATTTTACATTAATGATACGGGGAACCAAATACATAATTTTGCCTTGTCCTTGGAAGCAAGGTATTTACAACAACTAGGTCAGGATGCTCCTTTCCCAGAAGGGGGGTATCATGGCGAGGATTTGATCGAGACAGTTAAAGGGCTTATTGCCAAAGTAGGAGACAAGTATCTTTCAGTCGAATCGGGACTTCGACGTGAGTTTTTGGTGCGTTATGCCTTGGACGAAAAAATGCGAGATATCAGGGAGACACTTCAGGATTTTGGGGTAGAATATGATGTTTGGTTTAACGAACAATCCCTGCATGACTCAGGCGCCGTTCGCTCAACCATGGAAGAACTTGAGAAAAAAGGATATATTTACGAGAAGGAAGGCGCGCTTTGGCTTAAATCCACCCTCCTTGGCGATGAAAAAGACGAAGTGGTGGTTAGAAGCAATGGAACGCCAACCTACTTCGCGGCAGATATTGCCTACCATCGCAATAAATTCGAACGCGGCTTTAATCGGGTCATCAATATTTGGGGTGCCGATCATCATGGACATGTGGCTCGCCTGAAAGGAGCGATGTCCGCCTTAGGGTATGACGCAGATAATCTTCAAATTATTCTGATGCAGCTTGTGAGACTCATCCAAAACGGTGAAGTGGTAAAAATGTCCAAACGTTCTGGTCAGTACATTACCCTGCGCGAATTGATGGACGAAGTTGGAAAAGATGCTGCGCGGTTTTTCTTTAACCTGCGGGATCCTGACTCTACGGTGGACTTTGACATGGATTTAGCAAAAGCTCAGTCGTCAGATAATCCTGTTTATTATGTTCAATATGCCCATGCCCGGATGTGTAGTATTTTGCGGCAAGCCGAGGAACTTGGAGATGTTGGAACACCTCCTTCGGCAGAGGACTTAAAACGCTTAGATAGTTCGGAGGAACGAGACTTACTCAAAAAAATGGCTGACTTACCAAGTGAGATCATCGTAGCAGCACGTCTCATGGAACCCCATCGTTTAGCCCGTTATGTGCTGGACTTGGCCGGTCTCTTCCATACCTTCTATAACAGCCAGCGCGTTCTTGTGGACGATGAAGGGCTACGGCGAGCTCGTCTGAGCTTAGTGACGGCCGTGAAACAAATTATTAGCAATGTGTTGGGTATCTTAGGGGTATCCGCTCCGGAAAAAATGTGAAATCTAAAAATTTAAATTTTATGTTTAAACAATCGACAAGCAGGAAATATTTAGGGGTGGGCCGAATATATTGATATTCAAAACGACGAAGGGCGGTGGAGTTTTGACCCACTCTTTAAGCAGAAAAGATAAGCCAACGGAAGCTGATATAGCTTATGAGGTTCTAAAAGCCCAAGGTAACCCCATGCATTATCATAATTTAATTGAGGAAGTACTAAGGCGCCTAGGGATTTCTCAGGAGGCTATACGGATTGCAGCGGCACTGACTCAGATCAACCTAGATACACGATTTACTTTTCTCGGACGGGGCGAATGGGGCTTGAAGGTATGGGAACCGGCGAAAACTGCCAAGCGGTTGTCGCCTATTACCTTGATGAACAAAGCGTCATCTGATGAAGAAGACAAATCAGATCTAGAAGAGTTAGACGAAGATGCTTTAGACGAGGACGCTTCAGAAACAGACGAAGTTTTTGATGAGGCGGACGAGGGCAGACGCGGAGAAAAGTGGTAAAGGAAGTCTATTGTCTTGACATCCTTTAAAAGTGTGGCTAAAATAGAGCAAGTGAGTTAAAGGAAACTTGGCTTGTGCCCAAGCCGTCAGGTGTAAACACAAGTCTTAGTTGCACTTATGTGCAGTTCAGTAGAACAAAGATATTCAGGGTTAGAATACCGGGAACCCACTAAAACATAGTATTACTGACTGGTAAAATAAAGCTAGTGCGGCTCGCGGACTAGCTTTTTTACGTGTTTTTTTGCAGAGGATAGTCTCAGTGCATAGATATCAACTGCTTGAGAATAGAGGAGTTCGCTCGGTATACATTCAAGGTCTGAAAGGAAATGGTAAAGCGCATGACAAAATTTATTTTCGTAACGGGCGGCGTAGTGTCTTCCCTTGGCAAAGGAATCACAGCAGCATCGTTGGGTTGTCTTCTGAAAAATAGGGGGCTAAAGGTGGCAATCCAAAAATTTGATCCCTACATTAATATCGACCCCGGGACAATGAGTCCGTATCAACATGGAGAGGTGTTTGTTACAGATGACGGGGCTGAGACGGACTTGGATTTAGGCCACTATGAGCGCTTTATCGATGTCCCGGTTTCGAAAAATAGTAATGTAACGACAGGTACGATTTACTGGTCAGTCATTCGTAAAGAACGTAAAGGGGATTATCTGGGAGGGACAGTTCAAGTCATTCCCCATATTACCAATGAAATTAAAGAACGGATCTACCGCGTAGCGCGGGAGACACATCCGGACTTCGTAATTACTGAAATCGGCGGAACCGTAGGAGATATAGAATCGCTGCCCTTTCTCGAAGCAATCCGTCAGATGAAAAACGACATAGGGCGAGAGAATGTCATCTACATTCATGTCACTCTGGTACCGTATTTACCTATGTCCGGAGAATTGAAAACAAAGCCAACTCAGCACTCTGTTAAAGAATTACGGGGAATCGGGATTCAACCCACTATCATTGTCTGTCGCTCCGAGAAAGAGCTTTCCGGTGATATGAAGGAGAAGTTGGCCCTGCTCTGTGACGTTGAATCCGAAGCCGTTATACAGGCTTTGGATGCGCCGACCATTTATGAAGTCCCTTTGAAACTCCAAGCAGAAGGACTTGATGATATTGTCCTTCGTCGCTCAGGCATTGAGGCCCCCCCGGCGGATATGACAGCGTGGAAAGCTATGGTGGAGAGGATTAAATCCCCGACGCGAGAGACTGAGATTGCGATTGTTGGAAAATACGTAGAACTTCCCGATGCTTACTTGAGTGTTGCGGAGGCTCTACGGTCGGCAGGGACCGAGCACGGGGCAAAAGTGAATGTGCGTTGGGTGAATTCAGAGAATATTGAAGAAGAAGGCGTTGAAAAATACCTATCAGGCGTTGACGGAATCCTTGTCCCAGGAGGTTTTGGTAACCGAGGGATTGAGGGGAAAATCGAAGCTATTCGTTATGCCAGAGAAGAAAAAATACCATTCTTTGGGATCTGCTTAGGGATGCAAACAGCCATCATAGAATTTGCTCGTAATGTCTGTGGTATGGAACGAGCTAACAGTACAGAATTTGATGCAGACACATCGTATCCGGTTATAGACATCCTTCCGGAGCAAAAAGACGTTGAAGAAAAAGGCGGTACTATGCGTTTAGGTATTTCCCCAGCGAAGTTGGTTGAAGGAAGTCGTGCGCATGAAGCGTATCAAGATCAAGTTGTTTACGAACGTCATCGTCATCGCTATGAAGTCAATAACCAATTTCGGGCTGAGCTCGAGGCGGCTGGGTTGAGATTTTCTGGGGCGTCGTTGGATGGTCGTCTGGTGGAAATTACGGAATATCCTGATCATCCTTGGTTTGTAGCTTCCCAGTTCCATCCAGAATTTAAGTCTCGTCCAAACCGGGCGCATCCGCTTTTTAGAGAGTTCATTCGAGCAGCACTTAAGTAGGCCTTGTATGACACAGCGCTCAGTGCTTACGACAACCGTTCAAGCTCCCGGCTTTGGGGAGCGGGGTTCCCGGCCAAAGCGACATCCCTGTCGCATGGCCGGCAGTGCACATCCTTGTGCACTGCCCCGTGTCTGGGGTCGGTCGCTTGAACGGAAGTTTGCTATTCTGCTTACGTAAAGACATCGCGCTCGTGTCATACTGCGGCCGGGGCTTGGAATGTGGGAACGTTCAAGCTTGCTTTACGGGAAA
>OMOF01000903.1 GCA_900290375.1 Candidatus Desulfosporosinus infrequens | reverse complement strand
CTTTCCCATCAAGATATTCCCTATATATTCGCCTAACCAACTTTGCCTGTTCTTCATTAATAATAAGGTTGCCTTCTTTATCCTTGTCATAGCCTAACAACCTATCTGTATTACAAATGGCAACTCCATCCCTGAAGCGTTTTTTAAGCCCCCACTTCGTATTTTCAGAAATATTGCGGCTCTCTTCCTGAGCGATCGAGCTGAGCATGGTCAGAACCAATTCCATTTTGGAATCGAAGGAATATATATTTTCTTTTTCAAAGAAAACCTCTACCCCAATATTCTTAAGGTCTCTGACGTGCTTTAGGCAATCTACAGTATTTCTTGCAAACCTAGAAATGGACTTGGTTATTACAAGGTCGATCTTTCCGCTTTGGCAATCCCTAATCATTCGGTTAAAGGCAAGCCTATGTTTAACATTTGTACCGCTGAATCCAGCATCGGCGTAAATATCAACTAAATCCCAATCTTGGTTGTCAGTGATTTTCTTTGTGTATTCGCTTACTTGAGCATTATAGCTTTCCATCTGTTCTTCGGAATCTGTAGACACGCGACAGTAACCGCAAACTCTCTTCTTATTTGGCTGATTTTCTTCTCCTTCAAGAACCTGTTTTTGGACTGGCTGTAATACTTGAACCTTTTTGGATGTATTTGTACTTGCCATTGAAAAATCCCCTTCCTAATATATAGCACTTGGGTACACACACAATATAATTACCGTGGCAATAAGTAAAGTAATAGAAAGGGGTTTTAGGCGGTTTTTCGCCCACTACCCCTTAAAAAGGTTGCTCTGTTCAATCTATCTATTTCATCATACTGCTCGTATGTTATGAACCCTTTCTCCCTCAATTTCTTGAGATGATGAACACTCAGTAAATACTCAACGCTTTCTTGTTTCTCCATAAAACATTTCCCCTTTCACTTATCTAGTTTCTATAAAAAATCAAAGGGCTCACCTCCTTCGGCAAGCCCATAAACAAGAATGTGGAATGGCACAAACTATTTGTTGAAATATATTAAGCGAACGCAAAAAGGTCCCAGCCTGCTAGGGCCTCATTTTTGTTTTTCACTTCTAAAATTGAGTACAAATGCCCCCACCGTTTCCGGTGACATTAATTCGATCATCATACTACTAGGGTGCGAGCCTCAGTAAACAGGTTCGTGATTAAATTCCCAGGCTTCCTCTATATCTACCATCAGCAATCGTTCCATTAAATATCTGACTTGTTCTAACCTTTTTACAACTTATGATACTTACGAGTTGTGGACGTAGAAGTTGAAGTTGAGGATTTGGAGGTCAAAGATTTCTTTTTCCAGGTTTTAG
>OMOF01000904.1 GCA_900290375.1 Candidatus Desulfosporosinus infrequens | reverse complement strand
ATGGAAAACGAGGAGAGATCGTTATCGCGGGTCCGAATGTGAGCGTTGGTTATTTGAATCGTCCGGAGCAAACGCAGAAGTCATTTTTCACATGGCGCGATTCCTCCGGTAAAGTGTGGCAGGCTTACCGGACAGGGGATGCTGGAGTTTTAGAAGAGGGCTTGCTCTTCTTCTTTGGACGGCTTGATTTCCAAGTCAAACTACATGGTTACCGTATTGAGCTCGGTGATATTGAAGAGAATCTACGCAGGCTTCCCGGGGTAGAGAATGCGGTTGTTTTACCAATAGAACGACGAGGTAAAGTGGATCACCTTCATGCCTTCCTAACCACCTCTAAAACTGAAGAAGATGCTTTCCAGACATCTCAGCGCTTTAGAGAAGCGTTGCATAAAACTTTGCCCGACTACATGCTCCCGCGACGGTTTACGTTTCTGGAGGCGATGCCGATGACGCCGAATGGCAAGGTTGACCGTCGGGCGCTGAGAGGAGACGGCCAATGACACCTTATGAGAACTTTTCATTTTTCATCTGGATGCTTGTACCAATCGTTCCCGCGATTCTACTCGGTCTCTTAGGGGTACCCGGACGAATCCGTTCCCTTTGGCTGATTTGCTCAACCTTGTTTATGCTCTGGGTGATCTATCGACCTGTCACCAGTCTGCTCCAAGCGACAGGTTTTTTCTTCTTGTCCTATCTGATCGTCCATTTTTTCTTGGTTTTCGAACGAAGTGAGCGGGGAAAACAAGCGGAAATACTCAAACCAGCCTACTATTTCACAATTTTAGTATCCATTTTGCCACTGATTTTAGTGAAACTCAACCCGTACGCCAGTATCCTCGGCCTTTGGCAATCCCCCATTGGTTTTCTAGGGATTTCCTATCTAACCTTCCGTACGGTCGGGACCGTAATCGAAATCCGCGATGGACTGATTAAAGAAGTAAAGTTTTTAGATTTCTTTTCTTATGTCCTCTTTTTTCCGGCTCTGGCCTCAGGCCCCATTGACCGCTACCGACGTTTTATCGGAGATTTAGATAAAAAACTCAACCGTAAGGAATATAGTGAGCTTTTAGCGGATGGCATCAATCATATCTTCCGAGGATTTCTCTATAGATTCATCATTGCTTATCTGATCAATAAGCACAGCCTGGCTTGGTTAAACACGGTTCATACTGGAATGGCCACGTTTCAATATATGTATGTTTATAGTTTTTATCTCTTCTTCGATTTTGCCGGTTACAGCGCCTTTGCCGTCGGCGTGAGTTATATCCTCGGTATCCGGACACCGGAAAACTTTAACAAGCCGTTTATCGCGAAGAATATTAAAGACTTTTGGAATCGTTGGCATATCTCGTTATCCTTCTGGTTCCGGGATTATATCTACATGCGCTTTGTTCTCAACTCTGCCAAAAAAAAGCGCTTTAAAAACAAATATACAACATCCTACGTCGGGTATTTTCTACTTTTCGGCCTCATGGGCATTTGGCATGGGACGGAGCTACAATATATAGTGTATGGTCTTTATCAGGCCCTCTTGATGACGGGATATGATTGGCTGGAACGAAAAAACAAGACCCTTCACTTCTGGAAAAAAGGTCAGGTTTGGGATGGATTGGCTATTTTGGTGACCGCCCACTTTGTGTTCTTCGGTTTCCTGATTTTTTCCGGGAGACTTTTTTAAGGAAATTTATAAGGACAATAGTTGATGATTAGCTGCTAGCGATAAACGCGCCCCAATTTGCAACTTATAAACAATAGCATCTCCAGCGTCCTTTGGGCTTACTGTTGATGCTATTGCCGTAATGTAAATTAGCGGACGCAGAACTAAAAAAGGCAGCTTATTTATTGCTGGCGAACGTCTCTAAGAAGCGAGAAAAAGAAAGGGTCTAATTATCCCTTCGAACATTTGCCCTAAAGGTTGAAATGTTGGATTACCCATTTAATTCCTCAGTTTTGCCTAGCTAGTTCCAGTTCCTTGATAGCAAGAGTTAAATCGTCCTTGCTGTTTTTTAACTGTGACGCACTAAAATCCCCAGTGTAATCCAAACTATCTTTTATCTCAAATAGTGATGCTGCAAGATAGTTTGAACCTTGAGTTAGATCATCAATGATCTGTTCATTATTTGACGAGATTTCAAAGGACGTCACATTGGTATTATCACTTGCAGCTATTGAATATAGCTTATCCACCTCAGAAACTAGTGTGCTCTTATTCGTTTTATCAGTGGAATTAATTACTTGTTGGTATTGTTTTAATACATCTTCAAGTGAAGTTTGAATGGCTTTTATGTCCATTCTTGGTTGCATAAAGTTTTGTGGTTGATAAGCTAATGTAGTATAAGCTAATGATGAACCTTGAAAATTTCCGTATACTACTTTTATAACAATAGTCACGATGATTATAGTTATAAGACTTACTACTACATCTTTTCTTCTCGTTTTCCTTAGTTGCCTATACGATCTATACATTTGTGTACCCCTCCTCATTTTATTATAGCCTCTCGGCATTCGCCGAGGCAGTTGGGACAAGGGTTTCCTTGAACCAACTTTATTTCATTCCTCCT
>OMOF01000905.1 GCA_900290375.1 Candidatus Desulfosporosinus infrequens | reverse complement strand
AAAAGCCATCTACAACTTATCACGACAAAAACTCGATGCAAACCAGGAATTTATCGGACAGGGTTTAGCCAATATAGCATCGTCATTCTTTCAAGGATTTCCAGGATCTGGTTCGTTTGCTCGTACAGCAATCAATTCCCACAGCGGAGCAGCTACAAGGTTGGCTGGAATTATGTCAGGTGTGATAATGGCCCTAGTTCTTTTATTCTTTGCCCCATTTGCAAAGTACATTCCAAATGCATGTCTGGCTGGGGTGATGTTTGTTACTGCCTACAACCTAGTTAACACTAAGGAAATCATGAAGGTTGTCAATTTAGGTAAATTCAAATCGGATTCTCTTGCGATGTGGGTAACGTGTTTCGCAACAATCCTACTGCCTAACCTTTCTTATGCAATATATTTGGGAATTGGACTATCCATTGCCTTGTATCTGAGAGATACAAACAAAGTTCCGTTCAAAATCCTCATCCCTTCACAAGGAAAAGAATCCCAAATTATTGAAACAGAAATTGAAAGTGTCAAAGGAAAAGTGGATATCTTAATTATCGAATTGCAGGGAAACCTTTACTTTGGCTCGTCCGAGGACCTTGAAGAAAACCTTGAGGCGTTGGTAGATAAATCTAGAATTTTCATCTTAAGAATGAAGCATGTAGCAAGTATTGATATAACTTCACTCAATGCCTTGAAAATATTTATTAGGTCAGTGAAGGAATCCGGTGGAAGTGTTATAGTCTGCGGTGTAAGGTCAAATATTAACTCAATCCTGTTAAGGGCAAATTTTGATCAAGATATTGGTGTGGGTAACAAATTTATGTTATCGGAGAATGAAGTATTAGCTTCTTCCTCTAAAGATTTAGAGAGAGCAAGAGCAGTTCTGAAATGTTCGATCGAGGATAACGCAGAGAACTCAATGACGTGTAATTTATTAGAATCTGTCTCTAATTTGAAAAGGGACCCCAATGAGAATAGGGATGTCATCTCATTCTAAAGTATATAAAATTTAAACATGTGAGACAATTGTCATTTCGCTTTTGAAAGACGCCTTTACTTTGATGCTAAAGCAGCACTAAGGTACAGGCGTTTTTTTTATCTAATTTTTCAAGTGGCATCAGTGTATTAGATTAGTATCTATAACCT
>OMOF01000906.1 GCA_900290375.1 Candidatus Desulfosporosinus infrequens | reverse complement strand
GTGATTCATAGTTCAGGGTCTTCAGGTAAATCAGCAGTATTTATTTATAGCAATAAGGAAATGACGGAAGCTCTCAGTGCTAATACTAGGTTGCAAAAGATGGAAAAAACGAGAAAGATAAAAAAGGTAGCTTTTTATGCTGGCGTTGATGGGCGCTTTGGGGGTGTTGCGTTGGCTCTGCAAGGAAGAAAAGGATTTGCCAAAAGGTTAATCGACCTACGGCCTTTTGATATTAATGCCCCATTGGAAGAAACTCTGGAAGAAATAAACAAATTTCAGCCGGATATGCTTTCAGGGTACACCGCAGGTATCTCAATACTTGCGAGATGCCAGCAGGAAGGGCGAATTAAGATAAATCCCATAATTGTTATGAGTGGAGGGGAACCACTCTATGAAGCGGATCACAATCTGATGAAACGTGTGTATAAAGTGCCAATTACCAATGCTTACGGTGCTTCAGAGGCTTTTTGTTTAGGTATGGGTGGAGATGAGTATGATGGAATATATTTGATGGATGATATTCACTATATCGAAATAATGGAAGACCACATACTAGTAACGAACCTATACAACTACACACAGCCAATCATACGATATAGACTTAATGACAAACTTACTTTAAAGGAAGATAATAAAAAGCAATTTCCGTTTAGACTTGTCGAAAACATTATAGGACGTGAAGAAACTCTTTTGTGGTTTAATAACGATAAAGGTGAAAAGGACTATATTCATCCAGTGGTTTTTACCTCACTCAGCATTAGAGGTATAGAAAAGTTTCAGATAGTACTGAAGTCTGAAGAAAGCTTTGAATTACTGGTTATAATCCCAGACAGGAATCTCGAAGCTATGGCGCATAATGAAGCAAAAATAAGTTTTGATAAGCTTTTGATCAAAAAAGAAATGAAAAACGTTGCATATACTATAAATACTGTCGAACATCCTATAATTGACAAAATAAGCAAGAAGTACAAGATGGTACTTAAAGATTATTAGGAGTTAAGGAATGATCAGAAAAACTCGATTTTATTGTATTGGAGGAGAAAAGGATGAGTGAAAAA
>OMOF01000907.1:566-1092 GCA_900290375.1 Candidatus Desulfosporosinus infrequens | reverse complement strand
GTGCATTTGAAGGTAAAATACCAGTACAACAAATCGAAAAAATAGTACAAGAATATTTGAAATTGGGGATTACGGAATTATCTCTGTCCGATGCTACTGGCATGGGAAATCCTCGCCAGGTATATGAAATCGGAAAACATATGGTGAAGACTTTTCCTCAGGTCAAATGGGTATTACATTTTCATAATACTCGTGATATGGCTTTAGCCAATATTTTAGCTGGTATTCAAGCGGGTATTACTACTTTCGATGGTGCTTTTGGTGGATTGGGAGGCTGTCCCTATATCCCAGGTGCATCTGGTAACATTGCGACGGAAGATGTTGTCCATATGCTTCACGAACTAGGGATCGATACTGGCGTGGATTTACTAAAAGCGATAGCCACGGCACGCGTTGCCCAACAAATGGTTGGACATGCAGCAGAAAGCCATATTTTAAAANNGAAAAAGTTCGGCATCAAGATAATAAATGATGTCGAACTTTTTCGAGAAGCTCTTTTACGGAATCAAGAATGTATAACAATTTC
>OMOF01000907.1:0-556 GCA_900290375.1 Candidatus Desulfosporosinus infrequens | reverse complement strand
GTCGAAACCAAGTCTTTTCTTATAGTTTTAAACATTCCAGAATGATGGTTATGTGATGAGTTTACCTGGTAGAGTTGCTGTGATTTTTGATGATCCTGATAAGTTGTGATTCAATAAGTGTTCCAACCCGTAACGACGGATTTTCGTTAAGACTGCTGTATGGGATAAACCAATTTCACGGGCAGCGCCTCTTGCACTGCCGTGTTTTTTTAAGGCTTTTTCCAAGATGAATCGTTCCGTATGATCAATAACCTGTTTCAAGTTTTTTTCACTTATAGTTGGTTTAGGGCAAGTAACACCAGAAGCATTATTTATCAATAGATCAGAGATTTCAATTTCTCTTCCTAGTGTTAAATGAATCGCCCGTAGCACAACATTTTGTAATTCCCGCACATTACCTGGCCATTCATAATGCACTAGAAAATCCATGGCCGAGGGGGAAAATTCCAATTCACGATGTAATTCTTCACAATATTTAACATGAAAGTATCGTAACAGAATAAGAATATCTTCAGGACGTTGCCGTAAAGGAGGGATTTGGAGGGGAATTACGTTA
>OMOF01000908.1:1098-1321 GCA_900290375.1 Candidatus Desulfosporosinus infrequens | reverse complement strand
AGCTTTCAACTTGTCCAGAATTTCCTGCTGATAATAATAGGGTTTATATCAAAGTTAAAAACCACATTACCCGATTCATCCTGACTGGATCTTCGCTCGGACTTCAAAGCTTGTCTCAATCGCTCTGAATCGATCGCCGCAATAAAGGGTGTAAACTCAGGATTATTCCAATACCCTTCAAACGTGGCTCGGATTTTCTCTAAAATGTCCTCAGAGTCATATT
>OMOF01000908.1:0-1088 GCA_900290375.1 Candidatus Desulfosporosinus infrequens | reverse complement strand
GATATAGACGGTACTAAAGCCGGTATCTCGCCAAAAGACATAAGTCTTGGCATGAAGGCGTGTCCGTTCCGTATCATAGGAGATATGTATTTCTGCATTGGTAAGTTTACTGAGTTGCTCGATTGCTTTAAAGTCAGTGGCTCCAAGATAGGAGGTCGTAATAACCCGTAATTTACCGCCATTGGCCGTAAACTGTGTCAGTTCATTGATGATCAACCTTAAACCGCTCCACTTGATAAACGAAACGAGAAAATCAATTCTGTGACTACTTAAGATTTCCTTTTTAAGTTCTGAAACCATGCTTGGCTCATAAACCGCACCGGTAAAGAGAGAGTTCTCTGAAATAGACGTGTCGGGTCTGACAATCTTTTCAGAACCCAGCAAGGCCGTTTGTCTGCTTGCTTTCTTATCCACCAGGGATAACAACAGCTGAGCATCTTGCTGGATGAGGAAACTCTTGACCCGTTTCAAGGTCGATTGATCTTTCTTAAAACTAAAGTTTCCTTTTTGAATACAATCTGTAATATACTTTTGATCTGGAATGACAAGACACTTAGACATCAATTCTAGAACTGCTTCTTTTTGGTCTTCGTAATCTTTTAAACCCTTGATAGTGATGGTTGAGCCACCCTCAGCTATATCGATAAGCCGAATATCCTTTGAAAGATCATCCCATCCATGGGCTAACAAGCCAACTATTTCATCCGGCGGTATAGGAGCATCTTTGATAATAGGTCTGCGCACTTTTAGTATAAATTGATCAATTTCGACCAATTCCTCATCATCTATGTTAGTAAAGTCACCAAATTGAATATCAGGTTGACTGGGAAAATCAGAAAGCCAGAATTGTTTTGAATAATCTTTAATACTACGTTTAACGGGATGTTTTTGATGGTGACGTGCTTTTAAGTATTGAAATAATTGTAGTATAGGGTACTGTTCAGCGCACATGATGCAACTTCCTTCACTTATTAATCATAGCCTCTATATGAATCTCTTTGCAATGACTACCCATTCTTGCCGCAAATAAGATGGGCTATCATCTGATTACAACTCGTTTCAAACGACGAACGTCACACCCGACAACA
>OMOF01000914.1 GCA_900290375.1 Candidatus Desulfosporosinus infrequens | reverse complement strand
CCTGGTCGTGATATTGGAGTCATTGGCTTCGATAATATTCCCGAGGCGGACATGTCATCCCCTAAACTAACAACGGTTTCATCTTCTGTTCGATCCATTGGTATGCAGGCAGCCATTCTTTTACACAAACGTATGGAAGGTTTCAAGAGTGAACCACAAAATATTATTTTACCCCCAAAACTCATTATCCGTGAATCCTGTTAATTAGAATCGGTTTTCTTTAATGATGAAAGTACCGTTACATTTTATTTTTGTGACGGTGTTTTTATATTATAGTAAACCTAAAGATTTGCTATGACTAGAACTATGAGCGCTACAACCTTAACACTTAACCTTTGTTTTTAATAAGATCCTGACGCGCAATCTTTAGTGCATTATATATAAGATTAAATTTTTCTAATTTTAAAAATTTTTAATCATTAATAACTATTAATATTATTAAAATTATCGATTGTAAAGATTGTCAAAATGATATAAGATTTAGAAAATAGATGAATTAGTATTGATAAATCTAATATTTTTTAAGGTAATACACGGTGAAATCAAATTTTCAAGATTTAGTATGACGTGATGTGTTTTCACACGTAAGGAAAATGGATTGGGGAGGGTGTAACTTTGCTAAAGAAGATTACGATTCGGAAAGAACGTTGTAAAGGCTGTGGCATATGCGTAGCTTTTTGTCCTAAAAAGATATTAGCATTAGACAATCTAAGCAAGATTTACTTAACAGCGGAAGAAGATTGTATAAAATGTGGGCGATGTGAATTAATGTGCCCAGATTTTGCAATTCGCGTTTGTAAGGAGGAAGTTCAATGAACGAAGCTAGACTCATGCAGGGAAATGAAGCTTGTACAGAGGGCGCTTTAGCGGCTGGGGTACGATTTTTTGGTGGCTATCCAATTACTCCTTCCACTGAGGTTGCGGAAATTATGGCGGAAGCCCTTCCGAAACTTGGTGGCACGTTTATTCAAATGGAAGATGAAATTGCAGGGATGGCTGTTGTAATTGGAGCTTCCTTAGCAGGTAAAAAAACACTGACTGCCACATCCGGTCCAGGATTTTCTTTAAAGCAAGAACTGATTGGTTATGCTTGTATTGCTGAGATCCCCGTAGTGATTGTGAACGTACAGCGGGTAGGTCCAGCAACTGGACAACCGACGTCTCCCTCACAAGGTGACGTGATGCAGGCTCGTTGGGGTACTCATGGCGATCACCCGATGATTGCTTTATCTCCATGGACCGTGC
>OMOF01000917.1 GCA_900290375.1 Candidatus Desulfosporosinus infrequens | reverse complement strand
AGGCAGAAAAAATAAGATTGTCATCTTAGCATTAATTTTAACATTAATACTCATAACTTTTTGGTCTACAGGCTGGATAAGAATATGGGATAAAGGTATTGCTTATATCGCCAATAACACAAAGGAATATAATGATTTACAAAGCCACATAATTGAAGGGAACTATTCTGTTCCTATTGATTAATCAAATTTGCAGAGTAATCTCGGTAAAGATTTATACAACGACGGAGTTCACAGGATATACGTTAGTAATATTGATAATACAGGTGATATAAATTCTGGAGGTTATAGAATTGGTTTTAGAGCAAGTGGTCACTATTCGTTAACCAAGGCTACTTTGATTTCTGGAGGTCACCTTGTTACTTTGGGAAACAATTCATGGACTGAGACCATGTCAGCAAAAATGACGGCGGAATATAACGGTAAAACCTATACCTGTCCACAAGAGGGTGTAAGTGGATTGATTTACAAAGATGGTGATGAATTTAGTTTTTACATTTTCCCAACCGAAGCTTGTAAAAAGAACGAAATCTCTCTAAGTGAAAAAGGGATAGTGCATCTAACAGTAACCAACCTCTATGAAAATATATGGAGTAAACAATAAAACCGAAACTATCAACATTTTTCCGTGCTTCTAAATTATTCTTATTTCGTTCTGTATTCTGTTTGTTAACTGAACTTCGTAAAATCCATATTAAATCATTATAAATTTAAACAGGCCGTGATTAATCGAAGAGGTGCTATGTATGGCAATAATCAACGAATTATGGTGGTCAACCAAGGAAACTAATTGGAATAAGGCCCTATCTAATTATTGGAACTTGCTTAGGGAAGAAAATATTGTAGTGGAGAAGAGATTCCAAATTCTAAATACAAAGGAAATTGAAACGTTAACAGCAGAAGAATTCTATGAGTTCCTGTATAATGACTATTATGTTTGGAAATATACTGCAAAGAATCGACTTACAACAACTAGAATGCAACTTGAAAGATATAAAACGGAAAATCGTATGAATGAGTTAGAACGGGTACATAGAGACTTGTTTTCATTTGACGTTGCAGATACAAGTGACGGTTTAGAAATT
>OMOF01000918.1 GCA_900290375.1 Candidatus Desulfosporosinus infrequens | reverse complement strand
GATTTTGGTATCCAGTTGTTGACAATAAATGCGATAATTGTGGCTTGTGTGAAAAGGTATGTCCAATATTACACAAGGAAATAGTTCAAAATAAGCCACTGGCATATGCCTGTATTAATAAAGATGAGATTGTTCGCTTAGAAAGTTCTTCAGGTGGTCTCTTTACTTTGATTGCAGAACAGGTAATTGACAATGGGGGTGTTGTGTTCGGAGCATCCTTCGATAAGAGCTTTTTAGTGGTGCATAGTTATGCGAAAACAAAATAAGAATTGAGAGAATTACGTGGTCGAGTCTTACAAGCAGACGAAATATAATTTAAAGCAGGGGAAGCAAGTGCTATTTACAGGAACGCCGTGTCAAATTGCTGGATTAAAATCCTATTTAGGACAAGCCTATGATAATTTATTTTGTATCGATATTATCTGTCATGGAGTACCATCACCAAAAGTGTTACAGAAATATATATTCTATCAGGAAAACCGTGTAGGTGCGCAGACACAGAGAATTACTTTCAGAAGTAAAAATAAAGGATGGAAGCAATTCTCTGTGTCATTCTTATTTAATAATGATACGGAGTATGTACAAACCCTTGACAAAGATTTGTACATGCAAGCATTTCTGAAAAATACTTGTCTTCGTCCTTCGTGCTATGCGTGTAATTTTAAAACATTACATAGACAAAGCGACATCACTCTAGGAGACTTTTGGGGTATAAGTAATATATCGCCATATATGGACGATGACAAAGGCACATCGCTTGTTTTTGTAAATAGTGTTATCGGAAAATTGATGTTTGATAAAATTGAAGATTGGATTTCATATATGAAAGTTGACATAACAATAGCAGTATCTTATAACTCATCAGCTATAAAATCAGTTGAACAAAACCCAAACCGGGAAAGGTTTTTTGAAGAATTGAATCAGCTTTCTTTTGACAAATTAGTGCATAAATACTGCCAGGACGGTAAGCTGGTGAGTACAAAAAGAAAATTAAAGTTTGTAGCATATATAGTGCTAGAGAAGACAGGCCTACTGAATGTAGCAAGACAAGTTTTAAGAAAAGTTAGATATTTAAATTAGACCCAATTTTATCATGGGATAGAACCCCCGGAACTTATCTGGGTATATAAACAATACAAAAACATATGGGAAGCAAAACAAGCATTTAAGAATAATACATTATTTAATGAATACCTAAAACGGTTACGATCAAAAGCATTGAATATAAATCCTGTGGTAATTCCAAGAAGTAGAAAAG
>OMOF01000919.1 GCA_900290375.1 Candidatus Desulfosporosinus infrequens | reverse complement strand
TATTTCATTAGAGCAGCACATTATCAATATGCAGAAAATGGAAATTATCGTCTCCACGTGCGTTGAGGATATAGTGATCCTTTTCTTGATTCTGCTTAATGATTCCGGAGTTATCCCGAGATAGCTTGCTAACTGATGTTGCGGAACTCGTTTCATCAATTCGGGGTCTTTTTTCCATAAGCCTCAAATAACATTCTTCTGGGGTCCCGCTCATCAGCATGGCAGTGTCCTCCTGCGTTTGACCGATATTCAGTTCCATTATGTGTCTGGTAATATTTTTAACTTCGGGAATTGTTCATACATACTATCTTCAGAATCGGGACTCCCATATTTTAGTCCGAATGCCCCTTTTATACTTTTATATTAAATTAAGACATTCTCTCCTACCATCCACGATGACATATATAATAACTAACTCTAATAATTAATCAAATCAAGTGATGGTAGTTGTTTCTTCAACTGTCTAAGCATTGTTACGACTTGACCTCGATGGTATGTGGAATGATTTATTAAATGAAGCATTTGCTTCCACAATTCTAAAGAATATGGTATCCATTTGAGATTCTTATAACTAATTTCTTTTACCAAGTCATCTTCGCTTCGGCAGAGCCATTTTGGAGCAAAAAAGGAATAACATACTAAATTTTTTATCTAGTCTTTCTACCGTTCTTTCATTTCTTATATTTCCAGTAAACCTCCTTTTGATAAATGATTACATTAGAAGAATCGTATCGCCTAGCTGGTAATCGTAAACCTTCACTTCAGACTTCAGATAATTGCATGATCTCAAATTGTTCCTCTGTTACCTGCTCAAATACGGCTTGATGCTTATTCCGAGAATCGTTCCGAAACCAACGATGAACCGATATCCTTCAAGACAGTGTGCAGATCTTTTCTTTCATGCGCTGGTCCATTTCGCATACCGGTAACGACAGGTACCTCTTTAACATCAAACTCCAGCAACTCAAACATGTGTTTCGTATAATCAATATACGACTGGAACAGGTTGGAATCAGGATTACCCTGATTAAATGTAAGAATCAGCTTTTTTTCGGCGGCATTTTCTTCTTTGAAATACGGAGAGTATCGCGCAAACATCCTGTCGATCAATATCTTCGCCTGGGCACTCATCTGTCCCATGTAAATCGGCGAGCCAAAAACAAGGGCATTGGCATGATCAATCGCGTCATTAAGTTTCTGCATGTCGTCTTTGATAACACAACCCTGATCGCCCTTGTGGCAGCCCCAACAACCCTGGCACGGTTTGATATCAAGATCGCTGAAATACCAAGACTGAGGTTCAGCGCCCTGTTCTTTCGCCCCTTCGAGTATTTTGTTTACTATCCAGGCGGTATTGCCTTCTTTCCGCGGACTTGCGATAATTCCGAAG
>OMOF01000920.1 GCA_900290375.1 Candidatus Desulfosporosinus infrequens | reverse complement strand
CTGAAAAATCTGCCAAGGCATATCCGTAGCGGTCAGCCATCTCACGAACCTGGCTATAATATTTCTGGCGCTGTTGTTTTGGGAAACCAGTAAAATCGTACCAAGAACCATTAACAGGCTGAATTAAAAATATTGCGTCAGCCCCTTCGTCCTTTAAAACACTCATCAAAAGATTAAGATCTGAATATTCCGGTGAAGGGTACAACCTCCCCTTAACAGAGGAATTTCTTAACTTGTTCAAGTGAGGGATGTTTTTTTTGTAAAAATCGTTGTTTACGCCAAAAGGATTATTATTCTCATTTTTCGCGACATCAGCCGTGGCTTTTGCTTGCATTTTTGGCCAATCAGGCAGAGTTCTCCTGGATTTGTCGCTCGCATTCTTGGCAATTTCCTTCGCCGATAACTTTTGAATAACTTTAATCGTATTTAAAGCATCTTGAATTTCTAAAGATGCCATTTCTACCCTAGCGATAGGCCAGTAAAACGCTTCCATAAGGCGAGATTCCGGATCAGAGTGACCATAATATTTAAGCAGTCCTTCTAAGATCGGATAGGTATGCTTAACCTCATTAAATTGGCTGAGGCGTTCCGATAAAGCTGTTTTCGTTTGAATTGTCAAAGAGGGATTAAACAGCAGTTTATATGTTTGTAAGGCTGAAAAATTCGCAGCGAATGTATTTTGGGCAATCCCTCCGTTGTTAAACCATTGTGGGGATAAAGAAAGGACGATTTTCCTGCCCTTTAAATCTTGGGCTCCAGCGTAGAGCGTCTGAATGAGATCTAAAGAGCCTGCATGCCCAACTAAATAAGGGGTCCAATCAGTCGGTTTACCGGCAAAAAGTTTAGTCGGATTATAGGGGCCTCCGCCTCCGAATTCAGAAGATCCATACATTGGTATCAGGGTTGGATCTTTCAAGGCCATGCTTTGTAATAGGGTTCCCTGAAAAAGAGCAGGAATTAGGTTTTCACTCGCTGTTTCGATCACTCCAGGTTTAATATAGAGGCTTACCCACCATTGGGTGAGCGGTCCGACAGCAAGGACACTCAGAAAAAAGAGCACGATTGCTAACCCCAATGGGCCTAAACGCTTACATATCATTTCGCTTTCTTCTCAAGAAAGCGAATAATTAATTCAGGGATCGCCCACATTTTACTTAATATGGC
>OMOF01000921.1 GCA_900290375.1 Candidatus Desulfosporosinus infrequens | reverse complement strand
ATTTTACCAAGCCACAAGGTTTATCAACAGATGGTATTATGACAGTAAATGGTACGGTCACAAAAAGCTTCTACTTATTATTTTTAGTTGCTTTATCATCCCTCTCCACTTGGTTATACTTGGCGATGAGTCACAATTTCCACACCGTAACCGTATTTTCAGGAATGGGCTCTATTGCTTCGCTGATTATTGGCTTTATCGCAATCTACAAACCCCAAACCTGTCATATCACCGCTCCTTTGTATTCCATTTTTCAAGGTTTTGCCCTGGGTTCCGTTACGACACTGCTTTCCTTACGCTATGGCGGCATTGCTTTTCAAGGGGTAGCCCTCGCCATGTTACTTAGCTACAAATTTGGTTTAATCAAAGCCACTGAGAAGTTTCGTTCCATGGTCACGATTGCCACTGGTGGTATTTTTATCGTCTATATGGTTAGCATGCTACTAGGGCTATTTGGCATACACTTGCCATTCCTTCATACTGGTCTGTTTGGTATCATCTTCAGCCTCGTCGTCATTGGCGTAGCGGCTCTTAACCTGATTTTAGATTTCGACAACATTGAGCAAGGTGCTCGCAACCGTGCTCCTGCCTATATGGAATGGGTTGGCGCATTTGGTTTGATGTTAACCCTTATATGGCTATACTGGGAAATTCTACGCTTGATCAGTATTCTACGCAATGATGATTAATCACTGCTAAACGAGAAATAACTACAACGCTAATGACCCTATAAAAACGACTAAGGCTTCTACCAATTCCCCAGAGGAAGGTAGAAGCCTTAGTTGTTATACATTCTGATTTTATAAACGATGCCTTATAGCATAGATACTAAACCATCTATGCTATAGGGCATCTCTTCATCTAATTGTAAGACTCTCGCTTTTATAAGTGGGGCATTCTCCGTCGCTTCCGCTTTAGCTGGATGAGTTCACTTTGACCAGATTTTCTACTTAGCTAACTCTAATCTAACTTTCTCAAAGGCATAAGCACTCGCCTCAATCGTCGCTGCAATGTCTTCTTCAGAGTGAGCTGCTGACATAAAACCTGCTTCAAACTGGGATGGAGCTAAGTATACGCCTTTTTCCAGCATGGCGTGAAAAAAGATATTAAACGCATCAATATTTGATGTTTTTGCACTTTCATAATCATATACTGGCTGATCCGTAAAGAACATACCAAACATTGCACCTAATTGATGAAACTGAAGATCAAAACCAACTTTTTCGGCTTGCTTGCGAATTCCAGCACATAAAGCTGTTGTTTTTTGTGCTAACTTTTCATAGATCTCAGGTGATTCTGCCAGTAAAGTCAGCGTTGTTATCCCTGCCGTCATTGCTAAGGGGTTGCCACTGAGAGTACCCGCTTGATAAACAGGCCCTGCTGGCGAAATCATTTCCATAATTTCTCTTCGTCCACCATAGGCACCGACAGGTAAGCCGCCACCAATGATTTTTCCTAAACAAGTCAAGTCTGGCTTGATACCAAACACCGATTGCGCACCACCATAAGCTACCCGGAAGCCTGTCATTACTTCATCAAAGATCAGTAAGGCTCCATATTG
>OMOF01000922.1 GCA_900290375.1 Candidatus Desulfosporosinus infrequens | reverse complement strand
AGTTTGAATATGATACCTTCTCTACAGAACATGGTAGAATTCGCAACTAAAGCTTACATCTATAACAGCATGTGGATTAAAATCAACCAAGGTTATTTGCAAGGTGGTCAAGCCTTAGATGCAATTAAAGATGTCATTTCATCTTATGCTGATGCTAGTGAAAGATTCGATGAAGCATTGAAGAAGTTCAGAGGTGCTGCAACATTCTCTACCGAAAACTTCAGAGATATACTTTCAATGATGATCGGAGGATAAATCTATTTTCGGAGTTATTTATTTCAAAGTACTTTAAGAAGAAATGTAAGCATGAATTTATGTATAGTAATTTGCATCAAACAGGGTTAGAAATACCTGAATTCAACCCATACAACCATCCGAACTTCAAAAAGCGGGTTCAGTGGAAATGTCATAAATGTGGAGAGATATTCTTTGCACATTGCGGTTTAGATATTCTGAAGTTGGGTAAAATTGCAGATGAAGTAGTAAATCCGGGAGAATGATGGAAGTTTTAAAATGAAATACTGTGAAGATGTGAATTGTGTATCACCAGATAAGTCTCGTTTAAGTGGAATTATTGTCATTCACTATGGTGAAACTGGGAGAATGATGAGAGAAAGCTTTGCCTGGGGTGAAGGTATAAGGACTTATTCTGAAGCGTTAAATTTGGCTGTGGAATTTATGCACCACGTTGATAATTAACAATAACTATTTTGGAGCTAATCAGTTATGGCACGTCCTCGTAAAGAAATCAAGTATATGTCATGTGATAAATTCTCGAAGACTGGAGTACTTCGAGTGGATTATAGAATCGGTGATGAGAACTGCGTCAAGAAGTTCTCATGGCATCCTGTCCATCAAACCCATGATCAGGCATATGCTAAAGCAGAGGCATTTATTGCAGAACGAAAAGCAAAAGAAGCCAGATTAGAAGCCCACAAAGAAAAGAAACCAAGGAAACCGAGAGAAATAAAAAGGAGTCCAAGATTGATTGAAAAACTCGCAGCTAAGTCCTTAGATCAATCCGATAGTAATGATGATCAAAAGAAAGTTTCAGTTAAACGAAAAAAGAAAGCTGCTGATAAAAACGATATGGTAGATAAATCTATCGTTAATA
>OMOF01000925.1 GCA_900290375.1 Candidatus Desulfosporosinus infrequens | reverse complement strand
TAGTACCAGTGCCAATATACAGCCTGAAAGTCAAGTAAAAGAAGAGTCACTTCATCTCATATCAAATTAGCTCAACCACACCCTACATCCAAAACGGCGTAATCAGCCTTGAGTCTGATTACGCCGTTTATTTTGTGCCTAAAATCAGTCCAATACTGCGTGTCCAGATAGATGCATCGTTATAATACCGTCTAAATCCGTGCCGCAATTTGCAACCATGTTTCTTTAGTCAAGAAACTCTCATCGACTTGCTCTTCTAGCTCTAAAAAACGTTTATATGGGATACTAAACGATAAGATGTCTTTGTCGATGAATTTACGTGCCGATGGATCGGTTAGCCCTATAATGCACTTTGGATTCTCCACCTCCACTTGGTCCAGAGCATAAAGTATAGACTGATGACAACCAGCACCAAAATCCACCTTGACATTGTCCTGGGTTGTTTTATCATAATTGGCGAACTGTATTAGAGCAGAAATTTGGTCTGCATTGACTAGAAAGATAATGATTTCTGGGATTTCGCTCTCAGTTAATTCTGCTAAAGGTTTAAAAACAATATAGGTTTTTGTGGCAACTTCGGGTAATCCAGTAGCGAACTTTGCAGCCAGCTCAGGATTCTTTTTGTAAAATTCTCCTTCTCTACCGCCAACGCCGCCGGTTGATAAGAAATGTTCAATAAAACCTAATTCGAACCGATTAAAACCAAGTCCAACTTTCCCCCCTGAACAGGTGGTGGTCTTAGCATCAAAGACAGTGGCGCGACCTTTGGCTGTGGTATTTAACATTGAAATTACACAGCCCCATTTTCCTTCCTTAAATCGCAAGGCTCCTTCTGGTTTTTGATCTGAACGAAATACGGCTACAGGTTGATTTTTAAGTTTAATCGAATCGGCAATCTTACTATTCATCATAACGCCCCCTATATTTCAGCTCATCTTGCTGTAAGTTACATTTAGATTCTCTATAAATTACTAAATTCCTTCAAACCAAAAAAACATCTAAGGCATATGAAAGAAAATAACAAGTCAAAAATGCCATGGATATTTTGCGTCCTATGTCTCATATTCATTAATTTCATTTATATCTTCGAGAATATTAGATTTGGCTTTCAGCAGCCCTTCTTGATTTCTCATTTTGATCGAATAATTATTTTTTAAGAAGATTTTTAAGAAGGATTATGAAAGACGAATGTCGAACAGGTACTTTGTAGTGTGTTACTGACAGAGCATAGCGTTAAGGAAATATATGGAAATGATAATAATTCACCTATGCTTATGCTCTAAAAGTCGAAAAAGGGAAATACTATCGTTAGTGTTCCAGAGACTAAAACTCCTCCTGTCTATGGTCAATCAAACAATAGTCTCTAATCTTAATTTGAGGATTGTAAATTGCGGAGGAGGCCAGATGGAAGAGATTATGAAGCAAACCAACAGTGCCAATCTAATGATTCCCTCTACACCTGCAGGTCTATCCAAAAAGAAAGGTGGAATTCAAGTATGACAAATGAAGAATACAAAGCGATACTAACAATAGCTATTGGCAATGAAATTGAGTCTTATGAATTTTATAAGGGAGTTTCTGAAAAAGTAGTCGATGCTTACATTAAAAAAATGTTCTGCGAACTCGCTGCAGAAGAACTTGGACATCAAAAGCTATTAGAAGGTTTTCTTGCCCGAGATATCAAAGATATGCATTTTGATGAGTCCGCAGACTATAAGGTTTCTGAAACGGTTGACAAACCAAAGTTATCTATACACATGCGACCTGCAGATGCTTTAGCCTTGGCTATGAAAAATGAAGAAGAGGCTATGAACATGTATGCAGCATTTGCTAATGCCAGCAGTGATCAAAGTCAGAAAAAAATGTTTCATGACTTGTCCATCATGGAAAAAGGTCATAAAACAAAAATCGAAAAATATTACGTAAATGTTGCTTTTCCTGAGGTGTGGTAAGCTGAATCCACTTATTTTTGACGAAGTGGCATAAGACGAAAGAATCTACGGTGCGATGCATTTATCAGATTAGCCTATCGGAGTTTGCACATAGGCAGCTCATGTACCTAAGGTTTCCTCAACCAACCTTACAGCATTCCTCCTACTTTA
>OMOF01000927.1 GCA_900290375.1 Candidatus Desulfosporosinus infrequens | reverse complement strand
TGTAAGTATTACGTTTGGAGGGGATCAAGTTCTGCATTTTAATCGTGACCGAAATCACATACTGGCAGCGTTAATAGTGATAGAATTAGCTCGTCGGATTAAATAAACTAAGGCGCAGGGAATGCCCATGGGACGCCAAATATAATACGAATTGGAACAAGGAAGTGGGGTATTTAAAATGGGATATAAGTTTACTCCCGAAGCGTTTAATAAGCTTCTCGATAGCTTAATGAAACAGTACAGAGTTTATGCACCAGTTCTATTAAAGGGCAAGGGGAAGTTTTCTGATACAGATTTGGTTGGCTACGATGAAATATCTTCTATAGAAGAAGTGGATTTCAATCACAAATCGTACTTTTCCCCTAAGGAAACGTTCTATCCTGTTACTCAGACTCTTTTCTATTTTAATGAAAATGAGTATCGAGAACCCGCTTTAGATGAAAAAGGAATTCTCGTATTTCTTCGCTCGTGTGATCTTCATGCCGTAGAACGCCTAGACAAAATCATGCTGGAAAATGGGCCCTCTGCCGACTATTACTATGAACGTCTGAGAAATAAGGTTAAGTTCATTGTAATGGATTGCCAAAATAGCTTTGACAGTTGTTTCTGTGTCAGTATGGGGACCAATAAGGCCGAGAATTACAGTGCCTCTGTGCGTTACGAAAATGGCTATTATCTCAGCCATGTTGTAGAGGATATTGAAGGTTTATTTTCTCTCAATGGTGAGCAATTTGAGGTGATCCCACAGTTTGTTGACGCAAATATACAGACTATAAGAGTTCCGCAAAACCTTAGCCTAGAGTCTGTATTAGAAAACCCAATCTGGGAGGAGTATGGTTCCCGTTGTATTGCTTGTGGGCGATGTAATGTCGTTTGTCCAAGTTGTAGTTGTTTTACTATGCAGGATATTTTCTATGAAGATAATTCTAAATGTGGAGAGAGACGGAGGGTTTGGGCCAGTTGTCATATTGACGGATTTACTGATATGGCTGGTGGTCATAGTTTCCGCCGCAATAACGGGGAACGTATGCGCTTTAAGGTTCTACACAAGATCTCTGACTTCAAAAAG
>OMOF01000928.1:675-1185 GCA_900290375.1 Candidatus Desulfosporosinus infrequens | reverse complement strand
ATCGAGAAAATCAGGAAGAATAAAAAATCGCTACCTAGTTACAGCTTAAAATGTACCCTATAGAGTAGACAATGAAAAAAAGTCTACCCTATAGGGTATTTCTCTATATAATGGAGAAAAGAAAATAGAAATGATGAGGTTAAAATGAGCAATAAACTTTTTACAGATAAAGAAATAACACTCTTATCAAAAAACCAGTACATAAAAAATGTTAGCGAGAAAGCAATTACATATACCGATGAATTTAAACGAATTTTCATAGCTGAATATGACAAAGGCAAGCTACCCCGAGTAGTATTTGAAGAAAGCGGTTTAAGTGTAGAGTTGATCGGACTGTTTCGTATCAAAGCGGCAAGCGAACGCTGGCGCTCTGCATATAAGACCGGTGGTGCACTGGGCCTGAGTGATACTAGAAAAGGTAACTCTGGACGCCCAAGCGATAAAGAGCTTTCCATCGAAGAAAAATATGAACGACTTATATTGCAAAATAACTACTTGAAAGCAGAGAAT
>OMOF01000928.1:0-665 GCA_900290375.1 Candidatus Desulfosporosinus infrequens | reverse complement strand
AGAAATGAAATTTAAAATACTATCCCATATCATTGAAAAATATAAACTTAAAAACTCTATTAGCATATTATGCAAAATCGCTAATGTATCACGTTCTGGTTACTACAATTATTTTTCAACAACATCACAAAACAAACGAATCAAACGTAATGAGCAAGATGAGCACGTTAAAGAAGTTATCTTAAAAGCATATAACTTTAAAGGGCGCAAGAAGGGGGCCAGACAGATTAAAATGACGTTGGCGGGAGAATATGCCATTGTCTATAATTTAAAACGCATTCGAAGAATCATGAAAAAGTATGGTATTCTTTGCCCCATTCGAAAAGCAAATCCATATAGAAGAATGATGAAAGCAACACAGGAACATAGAGTATTGCCGAATTTGCTAAAACGAAAATTCAAACAAAACATTCCAGGAAAAGTCTTACTTACTGATATTACGTATTTATTTTATGGGCAAGGAAATAGGGCATATTTATCAACCATTAAGGATGGCTCTACTAATGAAATACTGGCCTATCAGGTGTCGGATCGATTAACGTCAGATATAGCGACAGATACTATTCAAGCGCTAAAGAAAAACCGGAAAGTTAAATTGTCCAAAGATGCATTTGTTCATTCGGATCAAGGCGCTCACTATACTAGCCCTGTATTTCAAAAATTGG
>OMOF01000929.1 GCA_900290375.1 Candidatus Desulfosporosinus infrequens | reverse complement strand
GATATTAAGTAAAGTAAATGGCATGGGAAAACTAGAATCCTACAATGCAGTAGCTTCCGCAATTTTGGGACAAGCCGAAGTATTTATTTCTGTAAAAAAACAAATTGGTGGGTTATCGAAGGAACGCTTGTATACGCTATGTGCTTCTTCCATGTCAACGGTTTCGATGTCGATTGTTGGTTCCTATATGAAAATGATTGAACCTAGATATGTAGTAACGGCACTCGTATTGAATTTATTTGGTGGATTTATCATTTCCTCAATTATCAATCCCTATGTAATTCACAATGATGAGGACATTTTAGAAGTCCATGAGGAAATGCATCAATCTTTTTTTGAAATGCTTGGTGAATATGTTATGGATGGTTTTAAAGTAGCCATTATCGTCTCAGCGATGCTCATTGGTTTTGTGGCACTCATTGCCATGATCGATGGTATTTTTACAGCAATCTTTGGAATCTCTTTTCAGACGGTTATCGGCTATCTCTTTTCGCCACTCGCTTTCCTCATGGGTATACCAATGTCGGAAGCGGTAAAAGCCGGTGGCATTATGGCAACCAAATTAGTAGCCAACGAGTTTGTTGCCATGCTGGATTTGGCAAAATGTACAGATCTTTCGCCACGAACCGTTGGTATTGTTTCCATATTTTTAGTATCCTTTGCCAATTTTTCATCCGTTGGCATCATTGCTGGTGCGACCAAAGGTTTACATGAACAACAAGGCAATGTGGTAGCCCGCTTTGGCTTGAAACTTCTTTATGGCGCAACCTTAGTAAGCGTATTGTCAGCAACGATTGCAGGAATATTTCTGACTTGAATAAAATTTCATAAAGGATTGTACATCTGTTCAGAGGCACGTTATAATAAAAATATATAAAAATATATAAAAAGGTTAATAAAGGAGTATAATATGAATTTAGCAGGAATGATTGACCATACCTTATTACGTGCCAATGCAACGAAAGATGAAATTACAAAATTAACGGAGGAAGCTAAAAGATATAACTTTGCTTCTGTTTGTGTGAATCCAACTTGGGTACAATATGCCACTGAACAATTGGCTGGTACAACGGTTAAAGTGTGTACGGTTATTGGTTTTCCCTTAGGCGCCACCACTTCTGAAACAAAAGCCTTTGAAGCAGCAGATGCCATTGCCAAAGGTGCCACCGAAGTAGATATGGTCATCAATATCGGAGCTCTAAAAGATGGCAACGATGAACTGGTGGAAAGAGATATCAAAGCTGTTGTAGATGCCGCCAAAGGTAAGGCGTTAGTCAAAGTAATTATCGAAACCTGTCTTCTCACCGATGA
>OMOF01000931.1 GCA_900290375.1 Candidatus Desulfosporosinus infrequens | reverse complement strand
AAAAGTCAACCTTAACCCAATCTTGGCTCTTTTATTGTCAAAATCATATCCACCAATGATTCCAATGTATTTCCCATCCTCACTGATCTTACGACTAATATCTACTGTGACTTCACTCACGCCAATCGGATTCCTTCCTCTCCACTTCGGATAAAAATTAATACCACGAACGATCTTTTGATACGCAAATACATTGTACTGATTGAGCGTAACAGGTGTAGACTCCAACGGTTTAGCAACTTCTTTTATATTGACTTGCTTATCAGGTTGTTTGGAATCCGTCACAATGCTAAAATCAGCTCCTCGTATTTGTCGTTCTGCTTCAATGAGTTTAGGTATTTCCCGGGGTACGGCGTGGTCGATTGCATCTGGTAGTGTATTTTTTAATAAGGCAATTTTTTTGCTAACGCTTTCACTTTGCTCTGGAGTTAACGCGACTTGTGCTTTATTTGCTACGAACTGAACGCCACTTGGTGTTTCTGCCTCTTGCTGGCTTAAAACCATCACTTTTCTCGCTGTAACCTGCTGGTAAATCATATAAACAACCACACCAATGATCAGCAACAACATCAGCAAGAGAACGATCTTACCTCTTGCCGTTAAATTTTTCATAAAAATCCCCCTTTCTATTGCTCCTATATAACGAACTAAAGAATTAGCATTCAGGTATCAAAAAATTTTCATTATATATTTTTTGACAGTCAGCAAGATAATTTTCTAATGAGTCTCCGAAATACGCACCACTGGGACTATTTTTTAAGGCGATAATATACTCTGTTAAGGTGCTTGCCTGATCAATACCACTATCAAGGAAGTAACGAAGATATCTGCCAAAATACACTGCATACTCCTCATCACTGGCAAAGTTAATATAGTAGTAGTTACCGTCTGGCTGTGGTGAGTCATTCGGATCAATCTGAGTTAATCCTCCAAGATTGTGATTTTCTACTGCTAATTGAGAAGTAAAATGATCGCTCTCATGTTGCCACTGACTGTAAACCCAACGTGGATCAATATTCTTGATTCCTTCGCCTGCGGCTGACTCCGTCGCTAGGACTGCTAAATCGTAAAATTTTCCATCCATTTCATATAGCCTCCTTGTTATATCCTATTCCTCTACACTTAAAATTTCTTACATTGTACACATTACGATCCCCCCTACCGTTGTATGCATCTAGTACTTTATGGAGACTTCCTTAAGAACTTTTACTCCCATTGGCAAGCTAGATCCCCCACTAAAGAATTGAGAACCTTACCTTCAATTGAATCTCTTAAATGATCTCCTATTCTTTATA
>OMOF01000933.1:619-1749 GCA_900290375.1 Candidatus Desulfosporosinus infrequens | reverse complement strand
CCTCCCAGGTCTATCACGATGTAAAAATCCAACATAAGGATCAAGTCCAACCGTTTCGAGTGCTGCGGCAACATCATGTGCCAAGAGTGTATAGACAAAGGACAACATTGCGTTAACATTGTCAAGAGGGGGACGTTTATTTCGAGATCGAAAATAAAAGTGTTCTTTTTGCTGAAGAATCAAATCGTCAAATACTTTGAAATATTGCGCAGCAGCTTCACCTTCAAACCCTCGTAGTTGTTCTAGATCTTGACAGCTTTCAACTAATTTTAAGGAATTTACAAGTGTTTTGCAAACTCCTTTTAGTTTGTCCACATCCAATCTAGCTGAGTAATCCCTAGTTGCACGCTCAACCACCCACCGGGCATTATAGATCTTTCCCGTTATGAAACTTTTAGCAATTTTATTGCTCTCGACTACATCATCAGAAAGTCTATATTGTGTCTTTCTTAAAGTAACATTGCCTTTAACCTCACCGACTACCCTCCCAAGAAATTTTCCACTCTGTTTCATAAAACTTAAGGCGATATTACGTTTTGCACATGCGCCCATTAAGGCTGGACTTGCACCAGTATAACCAAAGGCAACAATGCCTTCCAGATTATGCAATGGAATTCTTAAGATTTCTGCTTCGTCCTTCAAGATTACAATATTCTCTCCATCAAGTGATAAATAAGTATTTGTCGAAGTAACATAGAGTGTATTTAATAATTTTCTCATTCATCATCCTCAATCTGCAAAATTCTTTTCTTCATATAATCAATAGCCGATGGGTTTTTACACAACCTTGGCATACAAAGCTCAGTAAGTGAACATGCTTTGCAACTTTTAGATATTTTCACTTTAGGGGTATATCTCCTATCATATAATTCATGCATTTCTTTAAAAACAGTTTTTACTCGTTCACGTAACTCGTCGTCAAGTAGAATCTTAAGCCTTCTTTTCGTTTCGCCATAGAATAAGTAAGCTTCAGGGATAACACATAATAACATTTCCTCAAGACACATAGCCTGGGCACATAGCTGCAAGACATCGGATTCATCATCCTTCGGTTTCCCTCGTTTATACTCCACTGGAACTGGCTTGTAGGTCCCATCTCTACCAAATATATTTACTCCATCTGAAGATTT
>OMOF01000933.1:0-609 GCA_900290375.1 Candidatus Desulfosporosinus infrequens | reverse complement strand
CCATGCCTCTTGATACAATCAAATCTCCACGCTTTTCTTTTACGGAGCTATTATGTGTTTTCTCATGAAGCATTTCACCCTCAATTGTGCGAAGATTTTCTTGCCATTGCTGTTCAATGTGTATTAATGCCCACTGTCGCTTACAAAATGAGAAGTGCTGTATACCAGACAATAACAAAAAATCTTCCTCATTATATTCCATCATATATTTCCGGGGTTAGTCCTTCTAATGTTTCAATTGAAATATCATAATCTCCAATATATTTTGGGATTTCAGCGTTTGGAATAACCTTAAGGCATCTATGGACCTTTGCTGACGAATATTGACCCATCTGCGAATTATGTTTCCACCAATACAACTTACAAACTTCCATACTGCCATCAGGACGGGCAGAGGAACAATCATTCTCAAAAAGGGTAATCAACGCCTTTTTAATAAGGTCACTATCCTCCTGACTAAAACCTGTCTTTGTAGCAAGTTGTGTATTAATGCTTCCATAAATCACATAAACACCAAACTCGACCCTATGCTTCATACCCATTGTATCAGGACTTTTCTTATCGGGGTCTTTCCCTGTTTCACCGTTAACACTTTTTGTGATTTGCATA
>OMOF01000935.1 GCA_900290375.1 Candidatus Desulfosporosinus infrequens | reverse complement strand
GAATATATATTTTTGATCCATTTACGAGGAGGGTTGTTGAATCAAACGAAAAATTCAATACTATGATGGGGTATAGCGTTGAAGAGATTCCTAAATTAACCGTTTGTGATTTTTATACTGATAAATCCCTTGTGGATGAGGATCTCGTAAATATTTTGGAGAAAAGTTTAAATAGTATAAACTCTCGTCAATACTGTCTGAAAAATGGTGAATACATTAATGTAGATATTAATACCTGCTGGTCCACAAGTGGACAGTCGAGTGTGGTAATCGTTAGTGTTCAAGACGTGACCGAACGTAATAAGGCACAAGAAATCTCAGCAAAGTACACGGTATTATTAGAGAATGCACATGATATCATTCTGTTTGTTAGCCATAATGGACGAATAATCGAGGCAAACAAGGCCGCTGAAGACGCTTATGGCTATCGCCGAGACGAGTTACTTTCTTTAAGTATTTATGACCTATATAGTCGAGAAGATAGGTTAATCGTCGAACGACATATGCAGGAAGTGAATTTTCAGGGAATTACCTTTGAGACAGTACATGTTCGAAAGGGTGGGGTCTGTTTCCCGGTGGAAATAAGTTCCCAAGGGGTTGTCATAGGGAATGAAAAAGTTTGGGGAAAAGTGATTAGAGATATCAGCGACCGTAAGCGTATAGAGGACAACTTGCGTTTTTTCGCTTCACATGATGCTTTGACGAGGGTTCCAAATAGAAATGTTCTTGAAGAAACCTATGTCCAAACTATTGCCCAAATTAATCAGAAAAATAGAACCGGAGCGTTACTCTTAATTGATGTAGATAATTTTAAATTCATCAATGATACATTCGGACATTCTATAGGTGATATGGTACTGATCGACCTAGTATCTATATTAAAGGGAAAACTACGCGAAGAAGACCTCTTGGCTCGGTTGGGTGGGGATGAATTTGCAATTTTACTGAATAGGGTAACCGCTGAGGAGGCGGGCCTAGTCGCAGAAAAATTAAGGCATGCAGTCGAAAAATCAAAATTGTCTCCCGATAACTATGAAATTTCATTTGGCTATACCATTTCTATAGGAGTTGCTTTAATTTATGATGCAACGCTTGGATTTCGTGAGGCTATTTCATACGCCGACTATGCCCTTTACCAATCAAAGGAACAAGG
>OMOF01000936.1 GCA_900290375.1 Candidatus Desulfosporosinus infrequens | reverse complement strand
AAAGAGCAACATTAAGGAGAGTGAGTGAATTTGGACATCACGAAACTTAAAGATGCCCAAACTCAAAAAACTACGACAAGAGGTTTAGTGTATGAAAACATTCTAAATGTAGAGTTCTTGATGAGTGTTGTAGTTCCAATAATTCTGTTCTCAATTTTTGATCATTTGAATATGAAGTTATTCGGCACGATCATTGCCGGAGTTTGGTCCGTTGGAGTTGTCCTATTCGTATTTAGACAAAAGCATAGAGTCAATATTTTTGGAGCTATTGGAGCAGGAGTTTCTGTGGTAGGGCTTATAGGAACGATCTTATCTAAGAATCCGACCTTTTTTCTTGCTTCTCCGATTGTGATCGACATAATCCTAAGCGCTGTCTTCTTAGGGTCAGCTTTTATTGGGAAACCAATAATTCAAATTTTAGCCGAATACTCCGTGAAAAACGGGTTCTCAGAAGAAATCCGCAAAATGCCGATGTATAAATCTGCCTGGATGATATTAACTGTCGCCTGGGGAGTACTAAGCATAACCCAGACACTATTGAGAGTTGTGCTTCTTTATTCTGTGTCTAACGAAATTTATTACGCTATAAGCACTGTGTACGGTAATATTTCAACTCCACTTTTGCTTGTGTTCTCATTCTGGTTTCCAAGATGGTATTGGAAAAGAAAAGTTTTGTCTAAATAGTAGCAAAGGAAGGCATTTTTTGTTGATCATTTTCTTATACGCTGATCAATTATATTAACATAGACAGTATCATTGTTAACATAACACATAGGAAATGGTAATTTGGTGAATATTAACTGGCATTTCAAAGATACAAAAGGTAATATTAGGGTACGCTTTAACTTTGTTTAAGGTCTGGAGATTGTTCTTGGATTCTGTAAATTAGAGGAGGAAAGACATGGATTGGAAATATGAAAATGGACGTATTTACAGTACCGATGAAAAAGATGAATTGATGTGTGAGGCTACTTTTATCCGAAAAGAAAATGGAGAGATGGATATAGATCATACCTATGTTAATCCTGTTTTGAGAGGTAAGGGCGTAGCTGCGGAGTTGATGGGAGTGGTGGCTGAGTATTTTAGGAAAGAACGGTTAAAAACTACGGCTAGCTGTTCATATGCCAATATTTGGTTGAAACGGCATGAGAAACAGTACCCTGATATCCTTTCTACGGATATGAGTGATCAAGCCGTGGCCTGCAAGATTGACGGAAAACACTAACTGCAAGAAGTAGTTACACTAGCCTGCCTTCATCAGTTATTCCA
>OMOF01000939.1 GCA_900290375.1 Candidatus Desulfosporosinus infrequens | reverse complement strand
TGACGCGATCAAGGAGAGTCGAAAAATTTTTCAACGGATGAACAGTTACGCGATCTACCGCATAGCAGAGACGCTACGTGTTCTGTTATTTATGACGCTGGCGATCCTGATTTTTAATTTTTATCCATTGACGGCGGTGATGATTGTGATGCTGGCGTTGCTCAACGACGGAGCTATCCTGTCCATTGCGTATGACAACGTTAAATACAAGGAGCAGCCCGAGTCGTGGAACATGCGCATGGTGTTGGGGATTTCTACGGTACTAGGAGTCATCGGGGTCGTGTCTGCGTTTGGCCTGTTTTACCTTGGCGAGCGTGTCTTTCATATCGACCAGGCGCACATCCAAACGCTAATGTATTTGAAACTGTCCGTGGCAGGACACCTGACGATTTTCCTCACACGCACACGTGGTCCGTTCTGGTCCATCCGCCCCGCACGAATTTTATGGATGGCCGTATTCGGCACGCAAATCGTGGCGACGTTGATTGCGGTTTATGGTCTTTTTATGGCACCTCTCGGCTGGGGTTGGGCACTGTTCGTATGGGGCTATGCGCTAGTGTGGTTCCTAGTTAATGACCGCGTGAAACTACTCGCGTATCGGATTTTTGATCCCGTCGAGGCCAAGACCCCATCTGATTTAACGTCTCAGATCTCCAAGTGAGGCTAAGAATTTAAGAGCCTCTAACAGTCCGTTGTATCTTGCCCATCTATTCAGAGTGCACTATGGGCGACGTACCTTCGAAATACTAATCCTCCATATTGAAGATCGAGGCTTAACTTATTTAGTAATTAATAACATGAGCATGTTCACTTTGCTCTAAGTTCTCTTCAAGGAGCCACCGTTGAACTTACTGAACGGTGCTCCGCTTACCTTAAGATAATTGTAGAAGGAGGAGTTTATTTTGAAAAAAATATTAGTTGCAACGGATGCTTCAGAGTATTCACGTCGAGCCTTGGAAACAGCATTGGAGCTTGCACGGAGATTTAACGCGGAAGTTGAGCTTCTGTTCGCTATGCATAAGCCGTTAGTGTATGACTCTAGTGTTAATATTTATGTAATTGCACCGGAACTA
>OMOF01000940.1 GCA_900290375.1 Candidatus Desulfosporosinus infrequens | reverse complement strand
GAAATACCGCTACAATTCTGCACATATCCTCATTCGTAAGTTTCTTAATATTTTCGTAAGGCGTCCCAGGAATAGGATTCAGCATATTCACAGGAATCGAACGGATACCTAATTCTCGAATGGTAAGCACCATGTCAATTCTGTCCTCCATGGTCTCACCAAGTCCCATAATACCTCCACTGCAGACATTAAGCCCTGCTCTTTGGGCATTCTTGATAGTCTCAATCTTTTCATCATAAGAATGGGTAGTACAGACATTTGAAAAGTTTCTTCTGGAGGTTTCCAAGTTGTTATGCANNCTGCTTACGCCAGCCTCTTTCAATTTTTTAAACTGCTCTTCGGCCAAAAGTCCAAAGGAAGCACAAACAGCAATCCCTGTTTCGTTTCTAATTGCCCGTATGCTTTCACATACCTGGTTGACTTCCTGTTCGCTCAATTTCTTGGCGGAAGTGACTATGGAATAACGAAGTACTCCTCTTTCAGCGTTGTACTTGGCCTGTTCTACAAGTGTTTCAGTATCTAAAAGTGAATATTCTTCAATCTTAGTACTGGAAAATGCCGATTGAGCACAGTATTTACAGTTTTCGGAACACCTGCCACTCTTCCCGTTAATGATGGCACAAATGTCAAAGTTGTTTCCACAAAAGTGTTTTCGTATTTCATCTGCAGCCTGACAGATTTCTTCTAAGGGAGCGTCTGCAATGAGCATTGCTTCTGCCTTGGCCAGCGAGTCTCCCTTTAGCACTTTCTCTTTAAAGTGTTGAATCTTATTCATTGGTACCTCCTTGATACTTGTTTAGAATATTCCCAATAGTCTCGGCTGTACGTTTCAGTTCTTCCTTGGTATGAGTTGACATCAAGGTTACTCGCAGTCTGGCGCTCCCTTTCTTAACGGTAGGGTAGCGAATGGCCGAAATATAATAACCTTGTTCAAATAATTCCTTCGATATCTCCATGGCTTTTTTCTCATCACCAATAACAATCGGAATAATGGCAGTTTTTGAATCCGCCTCAATTCCCGCTTCTCTTAAACATTGACAAAAATATTGGACATTTTCCTGCAAGGCTTGTACCCTTTGCGGCTCATTCATGATCAGTTCCAGCGCTTTGATCGAGGAGGCCATAACAGCAGGAGACAAAGCGGTCGAAAAGATAAAACTACGGGATTTATTCTTAAGATATTCAATTAAAATTTGTCTTCCACATACAAATCCGCCTTCGCTTCCAATTGACTTACTTAAAGTTCCCATAATAATATCGGGCTTTTTATCGATTTGATAATATTCTACGGTCCCCAGTCCTTTAGTACCGATTACGCCTGTGGCATGGGCCTCGTCAAGCATCGAAAATAGGTCATATTTCTCCGCAATTTCTAACAAACGTGGCAAATTCACGATATCGCCATCCATGCTAAAAACAGCATCACTTACGATCAATCCTTTCACACACGGATTGGCCTT
>OMOF01000942.1 GCA_900290375.1 Candidatus Desulfosporosinus infrequens | reverse complement strand
AGTCAAATAGTTAAGTGTAAAGTAGATAAACTACTTAAAACGTTATTACATGATAATTGTCTAACCGAAAAACAATACATTAACTTAACTAGTTATAAGATTAAAACTCCCATTTTTTATGGGATACCTAAAATTCACAAATCAGGGAACCCCTTACGACCTATAGTGTCACAAATTAACGGCCCGTGTTATCGTATGAATCAACTCATTCATGAAATACTATTAGTAGCTGAATCAGAAATTCCGTTCCTATTCAAAGATACTACAGCCTTCTTACAAGTCATCGAATGTCACAAAAACGTCACTAGTGATACATTCTTAGTTACTATGGACGTCGTATCACTCTATACTAATATTCCACAAGATGAAGCTATAGAATTTATCTGTGAACATTATGAAAACACTTTACATCGCTGGCATGCTTATAAGACTAAAGTATTACCAGTCAAGACCATATATTTAAAACAATTGTTACAACTCATGCTTTCTAATTGTACCCTAGAATTCAATAATGAATACTATAGTCAACTGTACGGAACACCCATGGGAGCCCTAGCTTCTGTTCGAATAGCTAATATATTCATGTATAAATTACTAAATAAGTTTCTAGATAATTATAATGGATACAAACCATCATTTATTGGAAGATTAATAGATGATTTGTTCTTTCTATGGTATAAAGAAGAAGCTGAACTACTAAAATTTTATGATAAACTTAATAATTTTCATACTACCATTAAATTTGAACTTACATATAGTAAAGATAAAGTTAATTTTCTAGACACCACCGTTTACATAAGCGATAATGTACTTAAAACTACTCTATACATTAAACCAACTGATAAAAAACAATACCTATCATATTACAGCTCTCATCCGAAACACATAATGAAAGCCATTCCTTATTCACAGGCACTAAGATACAGAAGAATCATCACAGATGATGAAATTCTTAGTCAAGAACTTGATAAATTACTACATAAATTCACCGATAGAGGCTATCCAATACTAGAAACTAAGTCACAGATTTATAAAGTTCTTAATATAAAAAGAACAGATAGTCTAAGATATAAAACCATTACACAGAAACAAGAAGAATTCAGTAATTTTACCAA
>OMOF01000944.1 GCA_900290375.1 Candidatus Desulfosporosinus infrequens | reverse complement strand
GTTCTAATGCCTAAAATCTTATCATAAGCGTTTCTGGAGATGAGTTTACGCATTCCTGACTCAAAGGCAATGATGTTTTGGATAGACCCAAGTTTGCTGTCGATGTAAAGTGTTCCATACTGATCTGAGGCGGCCATTTTATCTATAGTCTCTTCCCATTTGTTAAGAGTACGTACTTTCTTCATTACATCGATTTCCATAAGTCGCTCTTTTGCTCCGTATTTCACTGTGAAATACATCAGATTGGTAGAAGTTGAGACCACCAACTCCTCGATTTTTCCTCCGTCAGGGAAGTTGGCAATAATTTGATGGAATCGATTATCAGGAGCGCTATCCTCATCACAACTCGGAAATTCAAGAGAATACAACGCAGTTTTTTGTAAATTTATAGATCTGGAATTCTTTTTGGCGAAAAAATAGATTAAGGTACTTCGGTCTGGTAACCATTGGTAGGCAAGAACACCCATAGTCTTGTCATTATCAGGGGGTGTTGGCGTTGCGAAGACAACTTTTTTTTGTTTGAAGTTAAATATCTTGAGTGCGCCATTTTCGGTATACGCCAAATAATCTAGGTTGTGAGAAATTTGGATATTAGTTAGACCAGAGCCAGGGATAGTGACTTTAAGCTGCAGAGAGATTGGTTCACTAGCTACGGATTGCATACCTTTTTGAATTTGTGAATCCAAAAAGGTATAAGCCCCAAATTGAAGGACGAGTGAAATCAATGTCCAAACTAAGAGGATATGAAGTTTGTTCTTCATGGATTTATTTCCTTCTTTCTTTAGCATTAACCTCTGTTCCTTCGCGGTTAGTATACCCTAAAAAGTATTGAAACCCACATATAATTGTGAGTTTCGCACCTAGGTAATCTAGGGGGTTTTTGATATAATGACACAAAGTGTAAAGGAGTGGGAATGATGGTGGAATTCAAGGAAATAACCTGTTCTCGGGAATTTGAGGAGATACTGGATGAGTCTTGCCGACATAAGATCATACTTTTCAAACACAGTACAACCTGTCCAATCAGTGCCCGTGCTTGGCAGGAAGTTCAGGATTTTATTCGGGAAGGTTCGGCTGAAGTTCCGGTGGTCATGATTAAAGTGATCGAGTCTCGGCCAGTGTGCAACCAAGCAACTGAGGATTTAGGAGTTAAGCATCAATCCCCACAAGTGCTACTTTTAAGCAATAAGAAGGTTTTGTGGCATGCATCACACCAGTCAGTAACAAAAAATGAAATCAAGAAAGCGTTGGCAGGAGAAATTTCTCCCTTTAATCTCAGTGTTTAAATAATATTTCTAAAATTCCCTCGAACAAGGTGAAAGTGTTGCGAGTTATTCTTCGTTGGAATCTTTTGCAG
>OMOF01000945.1 GCA_900290375.1 Candidatus Desulfosporosinus infrequens | reverse complement strand
AACATTTTCTCTCTATTTGAGTATTACATCTTTAAAAAAATACTATATCAGCGAGTTAGCGCGATAGAGATGACAAGCCACGAAGTGCACGCTGCCCAGTATATTGACATTCCGGGCCTGAATTGAAACATCCAAGGCTGAGCTCGGTTTATCACAGATTATAACTTGCGGGTCCACAGCTATGGCTCTAGCGATGCCAATTCTTTGCCTCTGACCACCGGAGAACTCGTGTGGAAAACGGTTGGCTTACTTACGCATTTTCGGGTCAAAAGCATCTCTTAATCCGTCGCCCATAAAGTTAAATGCCAACATCAAAATCGCGATTATGATAGCCGGAAAGAATAGAACGAATGGATACGAAGGGATATCCACTCGTCCTTCAGATACCATATAGCCTAGACTAACCAGCGGTGCCTGAACCCCTAAACCAATAAAACTCAGAAACGATTCCATAAAGATAGCCGCTGGAATCTGCAAGGTAGCTATGACAATAATCTGCCCTATACTATTTGGCACCAGGTGTTTCATCAAGATCCTGCTGGTGCTCGCCCCTAAGGCACGTGCCGCGAGGACAAAATCTTGCTCCCTCAGAGCCAGGATTTGTCCTCTGACAATCCTAGCCATAGGCACCCAATTCACAATCCCAAGCACGATAAAGATATTTTGCAGTCCAGCACCGAGAGTGACCATTAATAAGATTACATATAACAGGTCGGGAATACTAAAAATGATATCTATTAACCGCTGCATCAGATTATCGATTCTACCACCTAAATAGCCGGAGATTCCGCCGTAAAAAATCCCAATCGTAAGATTGATTAAAACCGAACCAAAACCGATCAACAAAGAAATCCTAGCTCCGTACATTGTTCTAGTCATAATGTCCCGACCAAGTTCGTCGGTGCCAAAAGGATGTACCCAATTCGGCGGTAATAGGGTCAACTGCAAATCATTGCTTCGATAGTCAAAGTGTGAAAGCGAGGGTCCCATTATAGCAAATATAATAATTAGACTGAGTATAATCAAACCACCCATTGCTAGCGGATTTAAGCGAAAACGTTTGCAGGCATCTTGCCGCCAGGTTGTGCTGGAACGATTGATCCCCTCAGCTTTTGTGGCTTTTGGCAATGGGGAAAAGGAATCCGAGTCAAGACTCAACTTCAGACCCCCTTTTGTCCGGTAAGTTTGATCCGAGGGTCAACTATTGTGTAAGCAATATCCACCAGTAAGTTGAACGTGACCAGCAACGTAGCAAAAAGAATTGTCGTCCCCATGATCACTGGATAATCACGGTTCCCGATACTAGTGACAAAAGATCGTCCTATACCGGGAATATTAAACACATATTCGACCACGAAGTTTCCAGTTAAGATATAAGCGAAAAATGGTCCGAAAAATGTCAAGAGCGGAATCAGCGCATTTCTTATGGCGTGCTTAAACACAATCACATATCCGGGTAAACCTTTAGACCTGGCAGTCCTAATATAATCCTGGTTCAAAACATCCAACATACTGGCCCGGGTGAGACGAGTAATTTGAGCCACTGGATAAGCACTTAAAGCAATGGCTGGCATCATCATATACTTGAGTTCTCCCCAACCAATGGGGGGAAATAGGTGTGCTTTAAAGCCTAAGTAGTACTGTAAAAGTGTCGCAATGACAAAACTTGGTACCGAAACTCCGATTGTCGCTAAAAATGTAACAAAGTAATCCGCTGCTTTGTTCTGTCTCAAGGCAGCAACTACTCCCATCCCAGTACCGAAAACCACTGCGATAACTGCAGCCAATAATCCTAAGGTCGCGGATTTGGGCAAACCTTCTTTGATAAGGTCATTTACTGTCCGACCTTGATACCTATAGGTCGGACCAAAATTAAATTGGACGATATTCTTTAGATAATCAATGTATTGTTTTAAGAAGGGATCCTTCAAATGATAACGCTCGTTAATATTCGCCATAATCTGCGGCGGTAATACCTTGTCTGTCGAAAAGGGTCCACCTGGAATAGAATGCATTAAGAAGAATGTCATGGTAACTACAAACCAAATTACGAAGATCGCTGACGCGATCCGTCCTAACAAATACCGTGCCATAACCGTCCCCCTTAGTTGTCCCATGCTAATTTAGCATATAAAGAAAACTTGACTGGCGCCCGAAGACACTGTCTCCGCACGTATTAGTCATTCTGTCAGCCTTGGCGAAGGCGGCAGCCTTAGTTGCACGTATGCTTAGAAAGTATATAACGCAAGTTTATACTTTCTATATAGTACAAAAATAGTTTATGAGGCAAATTATGTAACTTGCCTCATAGCTTTTCATCATGACACGAATATTACCTGGTTTCATGACTCCCACATCTATTAGTAAGCGTTCATTTAGCTTCCGGCGAAGTAAGGTCTCACCTTAAGCCTTTACAATAACATTCCAAAGCAAAACTGATTTACTGTACCGTAGCACTCTTGAAGTCAAAGAAGCCTTGTGGGTCAACAAGTACGCCTTTAATGTTGTCTTTAAGTACATAGTTGTTAACATAGTAATAAATCGGGATAATTGGCATATCCGTCATAAGTATTTTTTCCGCATCGTGCATCGATTGCATACGAACTGTTTGGTCTCCGGTTTGCTTGGCTGTTGCAATGTCAGCATCATACTGAGCGTTAGACCAGCCAGTTTGGTTTTGTCCACCTTTAGTAACAAACATATCCATAAAAGTCATTGGATCAATATAATCGCCGAGCCAGCCAGCTCTGGAAATATCATATTGGAGACTCTCTTGCGTTTGCAGGTAAACTTTCCATTCTTGACCCAGCAATTTGACATCAATCCCTAAGTTTTTGTGCCAGAAATCTTGAATCGCTTGGGCTGGTAGTTGATGGGAACCGTTGGTATTATATAGAATAGTCAAAGGTGGAAAACCTTTGCCATCTGGAAAACCTGCATCGGCCAATAATTGTTTGGCTCTGGGAATGTCCTCTTTAAAATAATTGCCCCCAGTTGTTCGGAAGTCTTTGCCAGGGGTGGCATCAGGAATTGCCCCGGGTACATAAGCAAAAGCTGGTGTTTCACCACCTTTAAAGACATCGTCCACAAGGTCTTGACGGTTCAGCGCAATACTGAGCGCTTGGCGTACTCGGGGATCGTTCAGCGGTTTTTTAGTAGTATTGATATTATAGAAATAGGTACCGAGCTGCGGGGCTTGCTTTAAAGTTCCGTCCTTTTTGAAACGCACAATATCCTCAGGCATTAGGTTATATGTGCCATCCAATTGTCCAGCTTCGAAAGCAGTTGTGGATGCTTTGCCATCTTCAATGAGGTTAAAATCTAATTCTGTCAGTTTGACGTTAGTCGCATCCCAGTAATTAGGGTTTTTCAATAAAATTATTTTATCATTATGGCTCCAGGACTTCATCATAAATGGGCCATTGCTTACGAACGTGACGGCATCTGTATTCCAGTTTTTATGAGCTTGTACGTTCTTTTGATCAACCGGAAAGTAGGTCGGAAAAGCCAATAATGCTTTAAAATACGGGCACGGAGCTTCTAACGCAATTTCTAACGTTTTTGGATCAACTACCTTAATGCCCACATCTTCAACCTTGCCATTGTTTGCATTATAGGCTTCAGCATTTTTAATGTAGAACAACTGGTAAGCATACGTCGATGCCGCTGCCGGATCGAGAGCATGTAACCAGGAAGCTTTGAAATCGGCTGCGGTTAGCGCGTCGCCATTGTTAAATTTAGTATCTTTCAATTTGATAGTGTAAATCAAACCGTCAGCTGAAACATCTACACTGCTGGCTATAGCCAGTTGAGCAACATTGTCCTTGTCCAGACGGGTCAGCCCTTCGAACATGTTCAACTCCATGATTGCCTCGGGAACACCGTCAGAAATTTGAGGATCAAGTGTTTTTGGTTCAGCTCCCGAATTAAAAGATATTTTCATTTCTTTAGCAGCAGGTATTCCAGTTGGGTTGGGGGAGATACCACAGCCCGTTACCGCTAACCCTAATATTAGAGTAATAGCAATAACTCCCGTAAGACCTCTGTTTCTTTCCACCTTCTTTAGCCCTCCTCATAATTCGAATATAAGATACTAATACCCGAAGATATTCTATACTAATTTAATTTTTCCTGCATAAAAAAAATAATCTCTTTTTTTGTCGAATTTTATGCAACTGAAGCTTCCGAACAATAAATATCTTGCCTAAAAGGGAACACGGCCTTCCAAGTATGGAATGGCCGTGTTCAATGAAAAAGTATTCAACATTTCGAAACTTCAACGGTTTCTTGGGCACATGTTTAAAGGGTAGGTTGATCGATCACGAGAGGTTATTCATCTTCTTAATTCGTACTATACGCCAACCCTTTTCCGTTTGTTTAAGATTAATAGAAAACATTACTCTCTGAACGTCTTGAACAGGCGATGTCCAATAAACGCGCACCACTACCGCTTGAGAAGTAGTTGAATTTAAATCCGCATTCATAAACTCTACTTTTTGCAATGACAATAACGGATCTTTATTCAACCTAGTTTCCCAAGTACTAAACTCATTTTCGTCTGGAGAACCCACCGGTAAATTTAATAAATCGCGGGCGAGGTCAGTTTGGCGGAGATCCATAAGCACCCAGAAATGTTGAATTGTTGCACGTGGCGAGTTACCATAATGAGAATCTGATAGTGCCGATATCACTGTTTGGGGCGTTCTAAAGGTAACTATCGTGATTAAACAGAAGAGTGATAACCCAAGTACCCATACATAACGACTATGACGCATATTTTCCCTCCTTGCTTGTCTCTTCTATACATTGTAGGAGGGAACAGGCCTTTTCATACCACTTTATCCAAAAACTTTTCTTAACACATTAAGTACAAATTCAGGTAACCGAACGTAATATATACGCATAAACTCCTTCCTCCTTTTCATCCTTTTGAAATTCTCGCTCAATTGTAATGTATGCAGACAAAATTGCGAATGCCCTTTTATATCACCTGGTAATTCTTTACTGCCTCTTCAAGTTGAACAACAAGAAGACGTTCCTCATCTGTACTCGCTGTAAAATAGAGGCGCCCAATGATGCCCGTAATTACTTTAAGAACATCCTCCAACACCAACGACTCTTTCATCGCCAATTGAGCACTCGTTTCAATTAAGGCAATTCCAAATTGATGCCCTACCCCATCCTTCACCATACGAGTGCAACTTTTTCCTAGCAAACGCATAACTAAAGAAGCTTCCTGAGCATCCAGTTGACGAACCACATCAATCGTTGTCGTTAATCCTTGAACCATGCGTAATCCCACACTATTCCAACTAACTTGTTGATTATCCATCATACATTTCCCCCTTAGATCACTTCCGTGCCATACTATATGCCTCATCCGTGCTAAGGGTGAAAAAACGAGCAGGGAAAGGTAAATCACCTTCCCTGCTCGTCGTGGTTCGAATACGTCGCATACCCTACATCCCCCGTTACAAACCCGGAAACAGTAACAAGCGCAACATCAGGTATCAAATTGGAAACACTGTGAAAACGACTTAAAAATATAACCAAGACGGTGCACATGAAATGTGCCGTCTCCCCAAACCCTCATCACCCAGAAGAATGCAACCAAGAACCGTCCCCTCTTGCATGCAAGACGGTGCACATGAAATGTGCCGTCTCCCCAAATCCTCGTCACCCAGAAGAATGCAAACAAGAACCGTCCCCTCTTGCATGCGTTCCTTGCCCGGGACGCAGTATGACACAGCGCGACGTCTTTACGTAAGCAGTCTAGCAAACTTCCGTTCAAGCGTCCGACCCCAAATACGGGGCAGTGCACAAGGATGTGCACTGCCGCCAATGCGCCAAGGATGGCGCTTTTGGCGGGCACCCCGCTCCCCAGAGCAGGCGCTTGAACGGTTAGTTTGCTCTGCGTCGTAAGACCGAGCGCTGTGTCATACAAGTCCCCAGCTATTTACTCAACTTCGGTACCTTAAACGTAGACACCATTAAAAAAGCTAGAATTATCATGCTAGCAGGATAAATATACCAAGGCATCATATTTCGCAAAAACATTAACAACGCCATAAATCCCCCTGCAAAGGTAATAGGAACCCCTACAAAATGGGTTGTAATATTAAGCATATTAAAACGCGCCAAGCGAACTGCGCCGCATAAGGCAAAACCTACAGCAATTCCTAAACCTACATACCTAATATACAATGGTAGTTGAGGTTGTAGAATTGCCTGATAGGTAAGAATCGATGGTGCTACCCCAAAAGAGACTAAATCACTCAAAGAATCAAGTTCCTTGCCAAAATCCGAACTTACAGAAAGGCGGCGCGCCACCTTGCCGTCCAAACTGTCCATCAGAACCGAAAGCAGAATCATTGTAGCCGCTAATGTATAATTAGCTTCTATGACCCAGATCAGGGCAAGAAAACCAAAAAGCAAATTAGCCAATGTAAAGATGCTCGGGATCATGCGAGCAGGTATCGGGCTACCCCTCATTCAACACTCACCCTTCCTATTACACTTACTCCTCCATGTACCTTATCTCCGGGACTAACCATAATTTCTACATTTGTTGGAACAAAAATCTCCGTACAGGAACCAAACTTGATTAAACCGAACCTTTCCCCTTTGGCCACGATATCTCCGTTATTCACCCAACACACGATCCTACGTGCAATAAATCCAGTCACCTGGGTCACTAAGATTTGCAAATGCTTATTTTGGATTCCAACATAGTTTTTCTCATTCAGTTCTGAAGCATGACTTTTAAAGGCAGGTATCATCTGGCCTGGTTTATACGCACGAAAGGCAACTTTACCGACCATCGGACTCCGATTAACATGAACGTTAAATATACTTAAAAAGATACGAACACGTATGCTTTCTCCGTGAAGAAATTGGTCCTCAAAGACCCTTTCCACATCCATGACAACGCCATCAGCCGGGGAAACCAACGATAATTCATCAGTTGGAATATCTCTTTCAGGGTTACGAAAGAAAAAAGCGATAAACACAAACACGATACCTGGTAAAATAACAAGCCACGGCCAAATCCAATAAGCTAAAACCGTTAAAACTCCAGATATCGCCAGATAAAGCCAACCATCACGAGAAATGGGATATTGTTTCACCTAAAGCCTAACCTCCTCCCTTGATTTTCTATAGTTTATCATTTTTATGATGATTATAAAAGCTCTTCGTCTAATTCCCGAGCGTTCCACTCGTCGATTTTCCGAAAAACGAGTTTATTTTCTCCTCGGACATGGGTTTGAATTGGCAAAGAGCTCAAAAAAAACCTACCATAATATTTATCAATTGCTCGGTCGTCGAGTAAAATAACTACCCCTCTATCTCCCTTAGAGCGAATAAGACGACCAAACCCTTGTTTAAAACGGATTACCGCTTCCGGTAGAAAGAGTTCTTGAAAGGGATCACGACCTTGAGATTTCAGAAATTCCGAACGAGCTTCAATCAAAGGTAACGTCGGTGGCCAAAACGGAAGTTTAACCAAGATAACACACGATAATGTATCACCAGGGATATCAATCCCCTCCCAAAAACTATTAGCACCTAAAAGGACGCTCTTGGGGTTTCTCTTAAAAGCTTCGAGCAGGTTGCTTCGTTCGCCATGAATTCCCTGGGCGAGCGTTGCAATACCAATTTGTGCCAGTCTCAGTTGCAATAAGGCATACGTTTCACGAAGTAATTTATGTGCAGTAAAAAGAACTAAAGTCCGTCCCTCCATGCGCTCAGCCACTTCATAAATGAACTCTGAGAGATCCCTTGCTTTCTGCTCGTCTGAATTTTGATGGTTCAAACCCTTCTTGACTACGAAGAGCCGCATCTGTCGTTCATAGTCAAAGGGTGAATCAACCTGCGCCGTAATTGTCGCCTCCGGTAAGCCAATATCTCGAAGAAAATGCCCAAACGAATCGGATATGCTCAAGGTGGCCGAGGTCAAAATTACAACATCAAGCCGGGAAAATATTTTTTCTTTTAGAATATCACTAACTTCTATTGGAGAAGTCTTTAAAAACAGTCTCGAATTTTGTTCAAGCCAGGTCACTTGTTTCGGATTTTTGACGTCTGTAACTAGTATCAACGTATCCAGAAGGGCTTGTAACTCTCTTTGGTGACCTGTTAAAACGTATTTTAACTCTTCGGCTTCATCGCCATCCTCGCCACTAAAAGTGCTAACCAGACTTTCGAGGAGAGTAGCCAAAGCCTTGATTCGTCCAAACAAATTCTCAATTTGAACATTAAGTCCTTGCCACCAAGTTTGGGTCGCATGATTAGCAATAAATCGAAACGTGCGTTCTGTTCCTAAGATTAGCGACAATAATTGGAACAGTTCTTTCGCTTGTTCCAAAACTAGAGCACAAATTTCAGGAATATTCTCCAGTCTTTTCTCAAATACATCCCAAGGTACATCCGGTACATTGTGGGCAAGTGACCCCAATCGTTGTCTAACCGTTCCGTAAAAGTTCGGACCGGATAGTCTATAGATGTTTTCAATTATGCGTGTGACATTGTCCAAACTCAGATCAGAACCGAGATGCTGGAGAGCAGTTTGGTAGATCTGATGAGCCTCATCAATCACCAGCCGATGATATTCTGGCAAGACATTATAGTCTGTCTTAATGTCGGAAAAAAGCAGTGAATGATTCACGATCAAGAGATCCGCTTCTTCAGCTTTCTTGCGGGCTCTTTGCAAAAAGCAAACACCTGCCTTCGAACACTTTCCGGGAATGCACATTTCGTTATCCGCACTTAAACTAGGCCAAATTTGCATCAGCCCAGGAACCTTCGAGATTTCCTGCAAATCCCCAGTTTGAGTTTCTCTTAGCCAAACTAGGACACTTAAAAGAGCCAGTCTTTGTTCCCCTCGAGGAATTTCTCCTGGATTGACTAGGCATCCCTGCCATTTTTTCAGACAACAGTAGTTATTCTTACCTTTCAAGACGGCAACGCGAAACGAAAAAGGTAGAATATTTTCCAAGATTGGGATATCTTTATTTTGAAGTTGGGCCTGAAGAGGAATGGTGTGAGTTGCTATCACGACTTTTTGCCCGGTCTTGACTGCTAACCATAAGCTCGGAATTAAATATGCAAACGATTTTCCCGTCCCTGTTCCAGCCTCTACGACGACATGTTGAGATGAGGAAAGACCTTCTGCAATCAGTTTTGCCATTCTTACCTGACCGGGTCTGCTTTCATAACCGGGTAGACTTCGTTCAAGGATTCCGCCTGGAGAGAAACTATCGACAACCCAGTCGATTGAGCAAGGAACGTTAGGCGCTGGAGTTTTTTTCTGTGCGAATAGACCCTCAGGAATTGGTGCCGTAACAAAGTCCGTTCGAATCTGACGGTCAGAAAAACGACGTGTTATCTCTTTATACGCTTCGTCTATAAAACTTCTTCCCGCCCATCCTTCCAGAAAGCCCTTAGCTTGATCAAAAAAGCTGAGATCATATTCTAAGCCCTTCCTGTTACAAGCCTCAAAGAGTTTCCATGTTAACCAAGCATTTGTTTCTGATCTGTGAAGTCCACCTCTCTCTCCTGAGGCTAATGATAGCTTCTCTGCCAAATATGCTAACTGATAGTGATGAACAGTTGGAAAAAAGATACGAGCCAACTCCAACGTGTCCCATTGAGACTGCTGAAAATTAACCTTTAGTTTTTTTTCTAGGATAGATATATCCAAAGCTATATGGTGCCCTACGAGAATAGCGTCCTCGAAAAAATCTAATATTTCTTGGCGATGCTCATTTAGTGGTGACAAATTGCTAAGTTCATCCGCCAGTAAACCAGTGAGCATTAGGACTTTAACAGTTATTTCTTGCTCAAGCTGAACAAGAAAATGACATGATTCTTGAATTTGGCCATTACGAATTCGGAGTGCAGCGAATTCAATAACTTCATTCTGCTCAACCTCTAAACCCGTCGTCTCTATATCAAAAAACACGATGTCTTTGCTCACAGTGTTGAACCCCTCTCTTTGCCATTGTACACCATTTTAACGAAAGGTATCAACGAAAAAGCAGGATATAAGCATTCTGCAACGAATAACATAGTATGTAGAGTGATGGGTTGTCATCAATATTGGTTAGGAAGAAGGATACCGCTTTGTTGTCCAAACGAACGCTTTCAACATTCGGACTCAGTCTTACTGTTCTATTTTCTAGTCTGTTCCTAAGCGGTTGTTCAGAAAAGCCTTTTTTAACGCAAGACGGATCGTACGTTATTTTATCTGTTTCACCGTCAGGAAATACTCGTTCTGAGCTCATAGAATTACCCTGGAATACGAATATGGCCATCATGCAAAAATTACTTTTGGAGTCTTCGTTTGTCTTGAGTGATTTGCATACTCCCAGCACTTTGACATCCTCTGGTCCAGCCCTACTTGGAATGACTAGTTTACAGGCCAATTTTCCAAAACCGAAGCGCATGACATTTGTTGTGGATGGTCATGTTCTTACCCTAGATGTTCAGTCACTTCAGATTGAAGTGGAAGGGGCAAGTGTAGGGCAGGTCACCATTAATCAGACTATTATATTGCAGGGCATAAATGACCCTAACTTACAACCTGCCTTTGATGCCTTGACCGATATGTTACATGATGAGAATTTTAAAAAAGGAGTTGCGTAAAGCAACTTTTCTTTTTGGTTAACTGTCTAAAATGGTTGCACTTTTGCACCTCAAAACTTATACTTTCTAATATGACGATGAGTTTAGTAATTAGGACACCCTGACCGTGAAAGTAAGAGGTTCGATACATTTGTGCATCTAGAAATCATCTGGGTTTAAAGGGGAAACAATAATGATATTTTTGCTAGACAATTATGATTCTTTCACCTATAACCTCTACCAATATTTTGGTGAACTTGGAGAGGACATCATTGTCAAACGTCAAGATGATTGCACCTTAAAAGACATTGAAGAAATGCATCCTGACCTGATCGTGATCTCACCAGGTCCCTGTACTCCGAGTGACTCCCCCTTATCCTTAGCCGTCATCGAACACTTTAAGGGGCAGATACCGATTTTGGGAGTGTGTCTTGGACATCAGGCCATCGGACAATTCTTTGGTGGAAAAGTGGTGCGGGCGAAGCGACCCATTCATGGAAAAACTGTCTCCATTCATCACGATCAAGAGGGTGTCTTCAGTGACCTTGATAATCCTTTAGAAGTGACCCGTTATCACTCGCTGATCATAGAACGTTCAACCCTACCTGAGGAACTAATAATTACTGCCGAGGCGACGGATGGCGAAATCATGGGCATTCGTCATAAGACGTTGCCTATCGAGGGAATTCAATTCCACCCGGAGGCCATCTTAACCCAAGCTGGACATCAATTATTAAAAAATGCGATCACCAATGCCAAAACGTGGAAAACTAAAACTGTTCCCTCTCCCTGGATCGTCAAGCCGCTCTCCATTGAAATTCTCCCTTACCTCTTATTCTCGGCCTTTAAAGAAGAAGCCTCTCCATTTTTTTTAGATAGCGGAAACGATTATAAAGTGCTGGGCGGTTATTCTTATATGGGTTCATCCCCTTTTTTAGAGGCGACTGCCTATACAAATCAACTTGAACTTTTTTGGCCGAACCGCTCGTATCGGGAAATTATCTCTCTAGAAAAATCAGAATGTTTTAACTTCCTCGACGATTCACACAATAAGTACCACGCACTTCATTCACCCTTTCCTTTCTCAGGAGGAGCAGTAGGTTTTTTAAGTTATGATCTGAAAAACGAGATTGAATCCCTTCCGAACTCCGCCGAAAATGATTTAAAGTTACCTCTTTGGCGTTTCGCTTGGTATGACGGGATCGTTATTTATGATCACTCGCAGAGAAACTATTGGATCACAGCCTGTGGTATTGACGAAGAGGGAACATGCCATACCGATTTAGCTCAGGCTCGAATCGAGCGCTTGGAACAACTCTTATACTCATTTGTTCCAGAACGACTTTCCGAACTAGAAGCCTTTGACAATCAAACTACCTATTCTCATTCAACCATAAACCCCAGCGTCTCGCATGAACAGTATTTAGCTGATTTAAAACGCGTGATTGATTACATTTATGCCGGGGATATTTACCAAGCCAATCTCACCCAGCGTTTTTCCATGGCTTGGGAAGGGGATGCCTGGCAACTTTATTCTCAACTCCACAGACAAAATCCTTCTCCTTTTGCTGCTTTTCTACCTTACCCGGATTTCCAAGTACTTTGCAGTTCTCCCGAACGATTTATTCAAATTATGTCGGATGGGAAAATTGAAACCCGCCCAATTAAGGGAACGCGCCCCCGTGGAGATTCTCCGTCCGAAGATCAGTTGCAAGCATCTGAGCTTCAAAATAGTCCAAAAGACCGTGCCGAGTTGACTATGATTATTGATTTGGAACGGAATGACCTAGGGCGAGTTTGCGAATTTGGAACTGTCAAGGTTCGAGATTTGATTGCCCTTGAGAAATACCCGACTGTCTGGCATCTCGCTTCAACCATTACCGGACAACTATTAAAAGGGCTAAAGCCCAGTGATATTATCCGAGCAGTTTTTCCGGGCGGATCGATCACCGGAGCTCCCAAAATTAGAGCCATGGAAATCATTGAAGAAATGGAACCTTACAAACGCGGATTATATACGGGCAGCATTGGCTATATGGGCTTTGATGGCGCTTGGGACTTGAATATTGTCATCCGCACAATCTTTCTAAAAGACGGACAGGCCTTTATTAATGTCGGCGGAGGAATTGTGGCAGACTCTATACCCGAAAGTGAATATTATGAGACACTGGATAAAGCAAAAGCCCTGTTTAGGGTTTTGAAAGGACATCTTAATGATTCCTTGTGAGACATTATTCTCCCATGACCGCCTGGCTCTGTTTGGATTTGGAGTTTTCGAAACGCTCCTCGTCACTGATGAAGCGCCTCTATTTGTTGATCTTCACTGGCAACGTATGAACCAAGGAGCTAATTTTCTCGGGCTCAAGCTACCAGATAAAAATGAATGGTTGAAGCAAGTACAAGAATTTATCGAACAAAATCCTAGTAAACTTCCCTGGGCACTTCGGGTCACTTTAAGCGGTGGAGCGCCCCTCTCTAATCTTCCCTCCACTCTCCTGTTCCACAAGAGATTAGTGCCTTACACGCCCGCTCAATATGCCTTAGGGATACGACTTCACATCTTACCTTCCCCACGCAACGAGCAGTCTCCACTGGTCGCTATAAAATCTACCAATTATTTGGAAAATATTTTGGCCAAGGAAGCTGCTAATCTTCAAGGTGCTGACGAAGGCGTGTGGCTTAATACTAAAGGATATCTTGCCGAAGGAACGATGAGCAATCTCTTTTTTATTAAAGATGGGACACTTTTTACCCCTTCTCTGGCTAGTGGATGTTTACCAGGAACGCGTCGTCAACTACTTCTTGGTTTAGCTCGCTCTCTGCAAATACCAACTTACGAGGACTTATACTCGATATCAGACTTGTTGATGTCCGATGAAATCTTCATGACCAATGCCCTCATGGGCATAATGCCAGTTCGTCAAATCGATGATATTCCCTTTCCGATCGCCAAAGAATCAGTAATGAGGGTTCTGGAATTAGCTTATCAGGATTTAGTTAAACACTCCTAACCTTCTCAAGCAACTCCCAAGTTCAACACAAAAGAGGTGCCCTGGATTACCCTTGGCACCTCTTACTTTCTACTAATATTTTTCTTCAAGAACCTCAAACATTTGCGGCGTTGCTGATTTGAATGCTTTATTTTCGCCGACGGTGTCGGCCCAATCTTCATAAGCAGAACGGGTTTCCCATTTTGAGAAAAGCATGATGTCCGATGTATTATCTTGTTTATTTACTGAGGCGAACTTGAATCCTTCAATATCTTGCACGGACTGAATCCCTGTACGAACTTCACCTAAAATACGGTCTGCATCTGGACCGTTAAACGTATGAATAACTGTTAGCATTATTGACCCCCTTTTAATTTTTTCGTTTTTAGTTTATCCTAAACTCAGTCTCTGTATACATTCTACCGTGTGAACTTTTATTCAACAAATAGCATAATTTAAGGTAAGAAGACTTTGAACCGCAAAAGCCGATCGTTTTATTTAACAAATTATGTTATACTAAAATTGAATGTCAGTACTTATCTAGAATCGCACAAAGGGGGATTATTAATGAAGTTTAATTATCTGCGTACAGATTTCCCTAATGGCCGTTCACACATATTGATGCAGGATTCTGAATCTCCTAACCCAGAACTTGTTCATTTTGTAATGGTTTTAAGTAATAAAGGAACATTGTGGGTCGATGTTTTTTGGCCCTATGATGTAGAATCTGAAAGATATACTGGAAAAATTTCGGAACAACAATTTTGGCAGACCTTCCGCGAATGGAGATTACAGGGTATTCGCCTCGGTGATAGTGGAAAAGTGGCCGAAATGTTAGCACGACGGCGCTTATCAAGGAAGCGAGAAAAGGAAGCCTTAACCAGCTAATAATAATTTGTAAGAAAAACCGAGCTACGGCTCGGTCATTTTATAACTAGAAATCACTCTCAATTCGAATTCATACCAGTCAATAGGTATCCTGTAGGGGCAATTCATGAATTGCCCCTACAAATTCCTTGGATTCCTCTTAAGGAACCCCAAAAATTTATACTTTCTGCCCTGAAATAAGAATTCATTTCATTCATCAGTGATGCCGCACAGAGGCATGGGGGTCTGATACATTAAAAAAGCGGCAATAGCCGCTTTTTTTATACAAATTATGTATGGCTGGATGACGTGCTGGCACGTGACTTCACCTTTTCTAGTCGATAAATGAAGGCCAGGATCTCCGCTACGGCACGATAAAGCTGGGGGGGAATTTCCTTTGTCAACTCTATCTGCATCAATGCTTCAACAAGTACCTCATTCTTTTGGATAGGAATTCCTTCCGCTTCTGCAGCTTCGATCATTTTCCGAGCAATTTCTCCAACCCCCTTGGCCACGATACGAGGTGCTCCTGAATGATCATAAACTAAGGCCGCCGCCTTCCCTATCTTATCATTCATCTCTGCACATCAACTCCACTTCTTCTAATCCCTCGCAGGAAATTCTGAAATTCTAAGCTTTGGTCTAGATCTCCTGTCTCGACTTTTGCTAAATTAAAACCCAACTTAGCAAATCCTTCTTTCGTTTCAGGCATAACCGCCTCCAAGAGTTGGGGCAGGAAGGGGAGGTTACGAGTAAGTACTCGAAAAGTGAGTAAATCCTGATTAAAATACGCATCGATGCCGATGTCGCCAAGCTGCTGGGTTTCAATCTGAATTGCTACACGACAGTGCTGTTCATCCATTTTAGATCCTTTACGAGCACTTTCAATTGCTATTTGTACCGGCACAAGCTGTCCTTGATTGAATAACGGCAGATGGAGTAACATAAAGGCATTATCTAGAGCCCCTGTTTTAAACCACAATTGTTGTCCAGTTATCTTCTGAAGCAAATGAGCTAAAGGCCCATCTGGGTCATGAAGGTCCTGTCCTTCTTGATTCTGGATGCCCTCAAGGAGCTTAAATTTGAAGGTTTCTCTGAGATTGTTTTTTTCAACTTCCTTTGCTGGAGAACCTAGTTTTAGCATCTGTTGTAGGCGCTGTTCATAATTGAGGCCAAGTTTCTTTAAACACTCTACAAGCTTCTCCGCTCCGTTTCCCTCGGACAACTCATCCAACGATGGAATTGCTTTCCGCAAGTTGACTAGAAATTCGTCCGTCATTGTGCCTTGAATATTCTCTAAAAGGGTGCCAAAACTGTCTGAATTTGCGGCGGAAAATGTTGTGAGGAGAGTTATCATATCTTGATTAATCGGCAATCCTCTTTCTGTAAGCTGTTGGACCTGTTGAGGAATCCCTTGAATATCCTCTTGCTTATCCAGCAACGGTTCGCGTATCAACAGTAGGCTTCCTTCTTTCGTATCGCCTACTTTAACCCAGAACTGTTCTCCTAATTTGGTTGAAGTTTCCAAAAGCGCGAACAGGTCTTGCCCTTTTACTCGTATAGTGCCTTCACTTTCTCCTGTTTTCTGTATAACTTCAACGAGTAGTCGCTCGCCAACTCTCAATTGATTATGATCTATACGGTTGATCCCGCCCGGCGTTAATATGCCACCTACTTCCATGCGACAGTCCCTCCATACTTATAACTTAAAAAAACAGCTCAGGGTAATTATTTGTCCTAAGCTGTTTTCACTGTTGCAAGGGATTTTTAAACTTAGCTTTGATGTCTTGAATTTTAGCGTTTTCCAGCGACTTTTTTAAATGACATAAGGCTTTGAGAGTAGCAAGGTCCAAGCGGTCAGCAAGATTCGGGGAATCTTGGTCCCCTCTGCTAGGCTTATGAATATTTCTAGAGGGGCGCTTTTTCGAGTGAGGCAAACCCCGAGTAGAAGTCTTATTCTTCTGTCCAGGTTTCAATTTTCGGGGAACGACGGACAACTTTTTCCTAGAAAGTAATTGCGGTTTACTTTCTGATACAATTTGAGATTCCAGTTGGGGAGAATCTGGCGGAAATTCTTTCTTAACCCATTCTTGAACACAAGCCGGTTCTTTTGTTACTACAAATACTTCTTGAATTGAACCGTTGCTTTTAAGTAAAAGTTTACATCCTGTTTGCGTCTCATATTTATAGACTATTCCACGTTCTGAGGAATGGCTCACTTCAATAACGCCAGGAATAATGTCAGTTACTTCCGATAGACGGCCTAAATTTTCAAGCCATAATAAGGCATTCTGAATGATGCCGTGTTCACGTTTCACCTTATTCCTGCGATATTTCATTTCTTCCACCGGCTTTCAAAAGTACAGATGTTTTGCTTTAACCTGCCCTGGCTGGATATCCAATAGCCCAAAGGAATATTGAGGCTCACGCCTTTTGTCCGTTGGAGATCCTGGATTAAATAACAAAATACCATCGCGCCATTCCATAAACGGGGTATGACTGTGGCCGAAAACGACCAAGTCGACTGAGAGGTCCTTAAATTGAGCAAAGGCACGTTCTGGTGTATTGCCCTTGCCCACATTTCCATGAACTAACCCAATTCTCCATGCCTCGCATTCAATTATATCCCGATCTGGCAAAGGAACATCCCAACCATCACAATTCCCTCTCACTGCCCTAACCGGTGCAATACTAGCCAACTCATCCAATAAGCCCATATGTGTCAAATCACCAGCGTGAAGGATCATATCTATCTGAGTTAAGTGTTCCCAGACAAAATGGGGAAGAGATTTGCCCACTCGTAAATGAGTATCTGACAATACCGCAATACGCATTTGATTCACCTCTGGGTTCTAACTTTTCTCTCTTGCCCCAATTAGGGGCGAATTGTTTTTAAAACATGATAATAAGTATCCCGTTCAACAGCCTCTAACCCTACTTCATGAATCATATGAATAAGCTGTTGTTCGCTTTGCATTTGAGGACTAGTTGCACCTGCTGTATGATAAATCTTCTCTTCACGCACGACCCCATCAAGATCATTGGCACCAAAAGAAAGAGCCATTTGAGCTACTTGAGGGCTGGAAGAAACCCAATATGCTTTTATGTAACGAAAATTGTCTAAGATCAAACGTGCCACGGCAATCACTTTCAACGTCCGAAGGGCACTCGCTTGAGGAACCTCTTCAAACTTAGTGTTTTGAGGATGAAAAGCGGTAGGAATCAGCGCATAAAAGCCCTGTGTTTCATCTTGTAAATTTCGTAAAGCCATTAGATGATCGATCAATTCTTCGTCTGTTTCAATAAGTCCATAAAGCATATTTGCATTAGTTGGAATTCCCAATTGGTGTGCAATTCTGTGAATTTCGAGCCAGCGTTCTCCGCTTAATTTTCCAGGACAGATAATTTCACGAACCCTTGGGCTGAAATTTTCCGCTCCACCACCTGGAATAAAACTTAGTCCTGCTTGTTTAAAAGTTTTTAAAATTTCTTCGATGGATACCTTCTCCATTTGCGCAAAATAATCATATTCTGCCGCAGTAAATGCTTTAAGACTAACTTGAGGAGCATGTTCTTTGATTTTTCTTATCATGTCTAGGTAATAGGAGAAAGGCAGGTCTGGATGTATCCCCCCGACGATATGAATTTCTGTTACTCCTTGAGCAGAAAACTGCTTTGCTTTATCTACCACCTCGTTAACGGACATCGTATACGATCCCTTTTCGCCAAGGTCTTTACCAAAAGCACAAAGTCCGCAGCGTACTTTACATACATTACTATAATTAATATGGGCATTATTATTAAAGAATACCTGATCCCCGGTCATCGCGCGTCTCCGCTCATTCGCCAAGTAACCCAAACCAAGTACATTGGTCGTTTGTAACAGTTGGAGACCATCTTGGCGGTTAAGGCGTTGTTCTATGATCAATTTTCCATATATATCTTCTAATCCTTTTAAGATTGGATTAAATTCCACTCCTGACCCTTCTTTCCCAAAATTGTTATTATTTTTATTATAACATAATTCTCGTATTTCTAGAAAAGATAATGAACAGTAAAAAAGGACTGTAAGTTTTTACCTAACACTTACAGTCCTTAGAATTAGTGATAATATTTCATAGTATGTCGTTGCCGTTTAATTGCCTTACGGACTTCATTCGCAACGCGCCATGTTTCTGGTTGGTGAGGAGTCATTAATTCTAATTTACCGGACCGTTTATCAATTAAGATATCGACGGTTGGCTTACGCCCTTCAACTTTTTCTCCTGGGTGAAGAATATCAATACCGATTTTGTGTTCATCATACTGCGGAGGAACGAGATAATTCAAAACTTCTGCAGTTGCATCCATTAATTCTACAACTTGCTCTTGTGGATAACCTTCGCGTAGAAGGATATCTTGAACTTGATTTAACGGATGTTCTAGTGTGAGTAGCATCTGGGCGCGCTGCACTAAGTTATAATCAATGTCCATGACGCCACCTCTTTGTTTAATATTTATTTTACCTTTTCATTTTTCCCTTAACCTTTCTAATGAATACTGATACATCTTAACGGAATTAATAGTTTTTTCTATTATTTTTAAATAAAAACTTAGGAGGATTTATATGACAAAATTTATTTCTCTGCCTTTTTTAGTTGCAACAATCTCGGGAATTGCTATGGCGATACAAGGTACCCTAAATTCATCTTTAAGCCAAAAAACATCACTATTTGTTGCGACACTCCTAGTCCATGTCATCGGTACGCTGGTCGCAATTATAGCCGTACTGGCTTGGCGGTCCCCCCTATTAAAATACAATTGGGTTTCTGTTCCTTGGTATCTATATCTGGGCGGCATACTCAGTGTTCTGATTGTCGGACTCGTTGCCATAAGCATCCCTAAAATAGGCGTCTGTAATGCAACCACAGCCATTATCATCGGTCAGGTTAGTATGGCTGTGCTTATCGATCATTTCGGATGGTTCGGTATGAGTCGCCTAACTTGGGCTCCATCCCAGTTTCTTGGAATCGCCTTATTTGCCGCGGGTGCCAAACTCCTCTTTCGTTAATTTCTGATCATCATTTAGCGGCACGGCCTACAATTAAGGCCATATTATTTATAATATTATAAATTTCTTCACTAACAGAAAACTTTTGAATTTGGCCATTAGCAGCTAATATGACTGTCCTGTTCCCCTCAGCATTTTTATCGCTTTGAATAAGTCGGAGAAGAAAGGTATAGGCATCGCTGCTGACTGCAAGCTGCTTAAACTCACCTTCAGCTACAAAGATGATCCAATATCCAGTGGAAACCTCGTTTTTTCCGTTACCATAGAGGGCATCGGACACACTCGAGAAGTCTTGCCCGAGCACCGTCTGCGGATCACTGGCATTCGTATTGAGGTTTGTCGAAGCATTTAGGGTATAGTTGTCATTAAGCGTACTTGTTGAAGTCACCGGGTCAGAAAGCCGTGAGTAAATATCCTTAAAAAAGTTAGGAAATAAAATGTAACCTATAACCCCAATAATGAGAATCCATAGGGCCAAGGCTTGTAAATCTTGCCATAGGTCATTACGCGGTCGTCGTCCCCAGGAGCTTGGCATACCCTCCCCCTCCCTTAATATTTCATCTACTGCCTCACAAATGACAATCTTTTAACCATATATACGTTCGTTTTTACCAAGATATGTGCCTTAAAACTTGCGTCTCGCCAGCCAACCCTCTAGAATAAGAACTGAGGTGGGAATATGGATCTACTTCGACAAAAGCTGACCCTGTTACCAGAGAAGCCAGGTGTGTATCTCATGAAGGATACTCTGGGCCAGATTATTTATGTCGGTAAAGCTAAAGTTTTAAAAAACCGGGTAAGGTCATATTTCACTGGATCACACGATGGTAAAACTGAGCGACTAGTAACGCAAATTGCCGATTTTGAATATATCATGACCGAATCCGAAGTTGAGGCTCTTGTCCTAGAATGCAATTTAATTAAAAAACATAACCCGAAGTACAATATCCTCTTGCGAGATGATAAAACCTACCCTTATTTGATGATCACTGAAGAAAACCACCCTCGGATCCTTGTCACTCGGCAAGTAAAAAAAGGCAGTGGTAAATACTTCGGTCCTTATCCAAACGCTACTGCTGCCAAAGAAGCTGCACGTTTACTTAATCGACTTTTCCCGTTTCGAAAATGCCGTCAAATCCCCACTCGACCCTGTCTTTATTATCATTTGGAACAATGCCTTGCCCCTTGCGTGACTGACGTACCGCTTAATGCCTACGTAGAAATGCGCAAAGATGTTTCAACGTTTCTTAAAGGAGACCAGAGTAAAATAATTACCCTCATCGAGGACAAAATGCGAACGGCATCCGAGTCGCTCCATTACGAACGGGCGAGAGAATATCGAGACCTTATCAAAGATTTAAAACTCCTTCAAGAAAAGCAAAACATCACCCTCAATGATTTCATAGATCGTGATGTTGTAGGGTATGCGATAACCACAGACCAGATGTGCATTCAGGTTTTTTATATACGTCTTGGCAAGTTACTGGCACGCGAAAGTTTCATTTTTCCTTATTATGAAGAGACTGAAGAAGCTTTCATCTCTTTTGTTGCACAATTCTATATTGAACGTGCAGTTTGGCCTCCGGAGATCTTGCTCCCACCGGTTGAATCTTTAGTCTTAACAAACCTATTTCCCATCCTTATTCCTCAAAAAGGAAAAAAACGAGAACTCGTCCAGATGGCGATGTCTAATGCTCAAACCACTCTGCACGACCAAATTACTTTAGAAATACACCAGCAATCTGAAATACAATTGGCTTTGGCTACTCTCGGGGAACTCTTAAACATCCCCGTTCCTAGTCGAATTGAAGCTTTTGATATTTCAAATATAGGCGGTACTCATAACGTTGCCGGTATGGTTCAATTTGTCGAGGGTAAACCCCAGCGCAAAGAGTACAGAAAATATAAAATTCAACCTATGGAGAATTCAGATGATACTGCAGCCATGGGTCAGGTCGTTTTACGTCGGTATACACGGTTAGTTTCAGAAGGCGGCCCTCTGCCGAACTTAATTTTAGTTGACGGGGGTAAAGGTCAAATCAATGCGGCTACCAAGGCTCTCAAAGAACTTAATATAATGATTCCAGTGGCTGGAATGGTAAAAAACGACCGTCACCAAACCCACGGTTTGATAGATCAAACAGGTAATCCGGTCGTTTTACCCAAAAACCATCCCACGTTTTATTTACTCGGCAGGATCCAGAATGAAGTCCACCGCTTTGCCATCACGTTTCATCGCCAACAACGGGCAAAAAGGATGACACTCTCGGCTCTCGATGGAATCCCAGGTATAGGTCCAAAACGCAAGCAACAACTGTTACATCATTTCCCATCTCTTGACGACATTCAACGTGCAAGCATCGAAGAGCTCCACGCAGCTGGATTACCACATAGCGCAGCCGCAACGATTTATGATTATTTTCGTTTGACGCCCTTACCGGCACCATTGTAAAGGAGAAATCTTTAGTGATCCTAAATTACAGAGTTGAGTTATGTCGAAAATGTTATTTTAAACGAACCCACAAATGCACTGTTTCAGATTCTTACATTCAAAATCCTTTATTTCCCTTTGCTAAACCGGGTGGAGAATGTATAAATTACCAACCGGTACCTTGGTTACCACAGCTTTAGTCTGAGGGTACCAATAGGGGGCAATGCCTCGTTTTATTAATCAGCAATGTAGCGCACGAGGGTCTGATACGCACAAAGAGAACAAGGAGGGACTCCTATGAGTTCCTCCTTGTTCTCTTTGACTAAGTAACACTAATAGCGACGAGCACCAATGTAACGACTCGCATAATAGCCACTATCCAGGTTTGAAACACTCACCCCATTATTAGAAGCAGAAATGAAACTTCCGCCACCGATATAAATTCCAACATGGGATGCTCCTGAAGCATATGTTGTAAAGAATACCAAGTCACCTGATTTCAGCTGTGCTCGACTCACTGACGACCCCACTCTAAATTGCTCAGAGGCAGTTCTGGGCAGAGAAATTCCTGATCCTCGAAATACGTATTGGGTATAGCCCGAACAATCAAACCCACTACGGCTGGTTCCTCCAAAGACGTAGCGAACACCTTGTAGGCTTAGAGCATGATCCAAAAGATCAGAACTCTCGGACCGAGATACCTTTTGCTGGGATGTTGCTACTTGAACAAGTTTCCTGTTATCTGCAGTGGATTTAGCAGTCTGTGTTGTTTTCGTGGGTGAAGCACCATCTGCACCTGGTTTACTATGGTTTGCAACCTGCTTTTCCGACGAGGAAACAGTTTCGATCATCCCAGGGCTTCCAGTCCATCGAATTTGTTGACGCACAGCTTCGATATAGGTTCCGGTTGGTACAATGGTTGAAGCCGCAAGCATAGGCTTCATTAATGGTCGGATGTTTGTAGTTTGTGTTGAAGCTAATGTCGGAAGACTACTTAATAAAAGTAGGCCTGACAATGTTACGCTTCCTAGCCACATCCGTACAGAGAAGGGAATCAGCAAGAAATTGTCCACCTTTCCATAGCTTACGAGGTTAGTTGACGGATTCGGGCAGAAGGTGTAAGCCCTACACGTAAATAAGCACGTGATTCACCCCAAAATAATCCCCCGTTCCAAGTACATAAAGTCTGGATTCAGCTTTTTATGTGTTTTTACGTGGTTATATGTGTTGTTTATGGTTGATTTTATACTTATTCGAGATATAACCTTAAAAATCCTGCAATGTTTGATAGACAATATCTTACTAAGCAATAAAAATAATTGATTTTCACTAAAAACAAGCGCCTCTCAGTTGAGAGGCGTGTTTTTCTTTGGGCGTTAGGAAGCTGACGAGTCAATATTGAGGCTTAGGTCAAGTAGGTTTTCCCACTGAGTTCCTTCAGTTTCCTGCAAGGCGATTTCTCCTTTTCCCCAGCCTGAGGTGTCACCATCACTCAGAACTTGATCGCCACTTAGTCCGCACTTCAATCCTCGTCAGTACACGTTCTAGAAGTTTCCTTTACACTGCTTGACAATCTAGCCTCTTTTGCAGAAAAGCATTTCCGGCAGTCTGGAAAGCATCGGCCAACACAGCCCAGACCCTTTGAGCCTTCCCAACTTTCCCACCTCAAGGCAGGCTACACTGCACTAAGTTCCTTCCTAATGCAGGTTCTACCCTAAGCCGTAGCCTCTTTTGAAACCACGCACTTAGGCCTCCACGGAAAAGGGTCACGCCCGCATGCCATTGCGGATCCCCCTCATCCTTAACTCCCAGCAGCAACCCTTGACTGGGCGTCGAAAGCCACCACCAGGAACTTCATCGGTATGCCCGCGGCGGTTTTTTAGGCCCGCCTTCGATTGCCAACTCATGCACTAGAATAACGTTCCATAACCCAAAGAAAAGTCAACTGCTTTAATCACAATCATTATTGTACCTGATTTCTATTGATTTGTAAAAACTCTATCTGTCATCTATACGCCTGATTTAAGGAGCATAGAGATTCTTTGTTCTTCTTAATTGCCTGTCACTCCACCTAGTTGCGCTATTACTGCTGAATCTAGGCAATTTTAGTCGTAAGGCATATATTAATTTGAAAGGCTAATAAGTGGCGCAGGAATACGACCTCCACGACTGACAAACATTTTTGAAGAAAAGGGATGAATGGCCATTACTGGTGCCCCCCCCAGCAACCCTCCCCATTCTACTCGATCGCCTGCTTTTTTTCCAATCGCAGGGATAACTCGTACCGCTGTGGTCTTTTTATTGATCATCCCTATTGCAGCTTCATCCGCAATGATGGCAGAGATCGTTTCAGCGCTGACATCTCCAGGTAGAGCAATCATATCTAAACCCACTGAACAGACACAGGTCATTGCCTCTAACTTATCAAGAGTCAAGGCCCCTACTTCCACAGCTTTTACCATTCCTGCGTCCTCCGAGACTGGTATAAAGGCTCCACTTAAACCTCCAACGTGAGAGGACGCCATAGCTCCACCTTTTTTAACTGCATCATTAAGGAGCGCTAAAGCTGCGGTTGTACCATGCGTTCCACATCGTTCAAGTCCCATATTTTCGAGAATTTCTGCCACACTGTCTCCGATCGCTGGGGTAGGTGCTAACGAAAGATCCACAATTCCGAAAGGAACATTTAAAGCCTTCGAAGCTGCGCGCCCGATCAATTCTCCCATACGGGTAATTTTAAACGAAGTTTGTTTAATTAAATTAGATAGCTCACTAAAATCCGCTGCAGGAAATTCTTTTACGACCTTTGCCACTACCCCAGGACCACTGACGCCTACATTTATCACGCACTCTGGTTCTCCAACGCCGTGGAAAGCCCCGGCCATGAACGGATTATCTTCTGGAGCATTGCAAAACACAACTAATTTGGCAGCCGCTATACCATCCTGGTCTGCCGTCAGTTGAGCGCATTTCAGAATCACCTGACCCATCTTCAGAACTGCGTCCATGTTAATACCAGTTTTAGTCGTACCAATATTTACTGACGAACAAACAAATTCCGTCTCACTAAGGGCCTGTGGTATGGCGTCAATAAGTGCCAGATCCCCTACTGTAAATCCTTTTTGAACCAGAGCCGAAAAACCCCCAATAAAATTAATCCCAATCTCCCGAGCAGCCCGATTTAATGTTTTAGCGATGCGCACCATTTCGTCTGTATTTAAGTGGGCAGCCGCAATTGCTATGGGTGTAACCGATACCCGTTTATTGATAATCGGAATTCCGTAACGAGCTGANNGCATTTTTAGTAATTTTATCATAAATTTTTTGTTCCATTCGGCTAATATCTTCGGAGCCACAATCAAGCAAACTAATCCCCATCGTAATAGTTCGAATATCAAGATTCTCTTCATGGATCATTTTGATCGTTTGTTGGATTTCTTCTCGTGCGAAAGTAATTGTCATGATTTTCCTCCCGTATTCTCCGGACTTAAATCTCATGCTGAGCAGAATTAGATACGGTGCATAAACGTAAAAATGTCTTCATGTTGAGCCTTGACCTGTAATCCTTTTTCATTTCCCTCTTGTTCTAAAATGCGCGCCAAATCAACCAGTCCGATATTGGCTGGATTTAAATCCACAACCATAATCATCGTGAAAAATTCATCTACGATTGTTTGGCTGATATCCAGTATATTAACGCGATATTCCGCAAGTCGTCCAGAGACCCAAGCGATAATTCCAGTTTGATCACGTCCCAAGATGGTAATAATAGCACGGTTCGACTCTTCTAATGACAAAGTCACGGTTCTTCCTCCCTTTATAGACGAATGTATTCCAGTTATGGACATTAGACTAACACATTTACGAAGTATACTCAAGTCTTTTTGGCCTGAATTAAAGGACGGATTTCATATTCTCGTTTCGCCTCTCCTACAGGGTGAACCATTTTTTCTCTTCCATTATATTATTCAAATAACAAAGGGGTCTAACAGAGATCAGAAAAAGAGAGCTCGATTAAAGCTCTCTTTTTACTATCTTTTTTACCTATTTTACCTATTTTATGAACAACTGCCGCCGCAACTATCACCACAACTACTGCCACCAGCAGTCTTCGCCGTACGTATTTCGAAACCTCCACCGTTTTTGGAATCAATAAAGTCCACTGTTGCTCCCGCTAAATATGAGCTAAGTTTTTTATCTGTTATTAATGACACGCCATATTCTTCATCAAGAATATCATCGTCTGTTTTTGACTCATCCAGAGTCATGCCGAAATTCGGCCCGCCTCAGCCAACCCCAACAAGATAGAGACGAAGAAATGCTTTCTCCTTATTCTGGGATTTCAGTACATCTTTTACTTTCTGAGCTGCAATTTCTGTAATTCCAACCATTAATCGTCACTCCTTTATATTCCAGTATTCTAAATATACCACATTTTCAGCTTTTCGCAAGACAATCTCTCGACCACTTTGTTAAATCAAACCTCAAACTTCTTTATCATCCCCATCCGGTCGAAAATCCTTCCAAAGACGACGAACTTCCACTTCAAGACTAGCGGGCAAATCTTGAGTTAATCTTTGCAGTTGTTTCATTTCCCCCTGGATTTTTGGCACCCAGTTTGACCTTTCTGGCCAGCTGATAAACGCTTTAGGTTGTGGGACTATTAAAGTTCGTAAGAACCCTAAAAGAACAATAAGGGTCAATAAACGCCAAAGCCAACGCATTTTAGAATTTCATCCTTTCCAAATAAGCTCTGATACAGAATTAGCTTGTCCAAAAAGCGAAAATTTAAGTCGTTCAGCATGTAACTCTTGCCAAAATCCTTCCATGTAAAGAAACATCGGTTCAAAATAACCTCTGGCAGCTTTCGTGTATAAATGTTTTTGATAATTACATATTTTCTCATGATAAAACGTTGCACAGGAATTTTCGCCCACTAAAGGCCAGCCCTCTACCCCTGCCATGGTAAACAAACGTCCCAGCCCAATGGCACCCACAAAATCCAATTTATCAGCGTCATATAAAATTTTCGCCTCTAGAGTATTGGGTTCGTGCCCTGCTTCACGTGAATGGGAAATGATCGCCTCTTTAACTCTCTGAACTATGTCCTCAGCATATCCGGTTTTGTGCAAAATATTAACAGCGAGTCCAGCGCTACTTTCCGCATGCGTTTTTTCTACCGCTCCAGAACGACCAATGTCATGAAGAAGCGCAGCCAATTCTATGACCTGAACGTCTGCTCCTTCTTCCTCAGCCAGTTTCGTCCCCCACTCCCTAACCCTTAACGCATGTTCTAAATCATGCGCTCGGTCTTTCCGTGCGTAAAATCCCTGAGCTACTCGAATAACCTGTTGTAAGTGGTCTTGCGTTGTTAGATTTTCCAAATCCCACCTCCATCCAGTGTTTAATGAAAACCTATTCCACCTAAAGGTGATAACCTAAATTTATCTTACTCCCCAGTTTCTTCTCTTGTCAAGTTTTACTATTTCAGGATTAAGATACCTATATTATATTTAAGTTGTCAGTAGTCCGGAGGTTTACGACTTATTAATCTGTTCGTCAGATGCTATAATGAACACAACATATTTCTAGTAAATCAACCTTGAAATATTCAACCACTAAGTAAAGGAGACGCCTATGGTTAAACGTTCTATATCAATGTTTGTTCTATCTGCCGGTGTTATACTGGCTATCGCCACAGGGGCTGTTTTTAATATCCTGCCAAAGTTCAAAACGCCACAAATAATCTCTCCCATAAGTCAGGCTCTAACTCCGGCTTCGACTTCAACTTCAACTTCAACTCCTGCTTCAACTCCTGCTTCAACTCCTGCTTCAACTCCTGCTTCAACTCCTGCTTCTCCTGCCTTGGCTTCAGCTTTATCCTCCTCACCCTCGTCCGCAACAAACAGTGAACATTCAGTCCATGTCTCTGATTCCAAAGCACTAACTCTATATGACCAAGGACTCAAGCTATATTATCAACGCCAATTCACCGCAGCTCTTGATCTTTTTAATCAAGCATTGGTAATTGACCCTTTATGTTATGAAGCACTCAATGCTAAAGGAGCTACGCTCGCCTTCCAAGGCGAGCATGAACAAGGGCTTGCCCTTATTCAGCAAGCCCTTGTTCTCAATCCAACGTTTGTCTATGGTCATTTTAACCTGGGATTAGCTAACGAACTGGCGGGACGCTGGGACCCAGCCATCGCAGCGTATCAAAAGGCTTTACAACTTGACGATCATGATACGTGGAGTTACTATGGCATTGCCAGTATATACGGGCGTCTTGGCAAGGTTGACAAAGTCCTAGAATATCTCCAACCAGCGATCGCTCTCGACCCAGATGTTAAGGAAGTAGCTCGTGATGAAAAAGACTTCGCCCCTGTCCGTATGGACCCCCGTTTCCAAACTATCATCAAACCCTAAACTTATACTAAGAGGGTCTCCAAACGTTCAACTAGGCCCGCAAAAACCTGTAGTGCATTCCGCACCGGAACAGGGGTCTCCATATCAACGCCAGCTTTACGCAACAATTCGATCGGATAATCAGAACTCCCACCGCTCAGAAATTTAAGATACCTAGCCACAGCAGGCTCACCTTCAACTAAAATTGCCCGGGCAAAGGCCGTTGCTGCAGAAAAACCCGTGGCATATTTATAGACATAAAAAGCATTATAAAAATGAGGAATACGAGCCCATTCTAAAGCAATCTCCGGATCGAGGATAACCTCTGCCCCATAATATACGCTATTCAACTCACGATAGATTTCGGATAAACTATCTGCTGTTAAAGCGCCACCCGCTTCTATAACTGAGTGGATTTTCTTCTCAAATTCAGCAAACATAGTTTGCCTGAAGATCGTGCCCCGGAACTGCTCCAGATAATGATTAATTAGATAGGCCAAGGTTTTAGGGTCTTTTGTTTTTGCCAAGAGATGTTCCATCACCAACGCTTCGTTCAACGTTGAAGCGACTTCTGCTACAAAGATTTTATAGCCAGCATAAAGATGGGGTTGTTCACGATTGGAAAAAAAGGTATGTAACGAATGACCCATCTCGTGAGCGAGGGTGAACATCGAATTCAGAGTGTCTTGGTGATTCAATAAAACATACGGATGTGAGCGATATGTGCCCCAGGAATAAGCTCCGCTGGTCTTACCCTCATTTTCATAGACATCGATCCATTTTTTCTGAAACCCTTCCTTCAAAATATTGATATATTCTTGTCCTAACGGTCGCAGGCCCTCAAGGACCATATCTTTTGCTTCCTCATAAGTAATCGTCATAGTCGTTTCCTGAACAATCGGAACATAGATATCATACATATGTAACTCATTAAGTTTTAAGGCCTTTTTACGCAGTTGGATATAGCGATGCATCTGAGGTAAAAATTCGTGAACCGTATCAATCAAGGAATCATACACCTTTACGGGAACACGGTCATCATCCAGAGAAGCCTCAATAGCCGAGGGGTAGTGTCGTGCCTTGGCAAAAAAAACGTCGGATTTGACACTGGAATTCAAGGTAGCGGCCCACGTGTTCCTCTGCTTCTCATAAGTATGATAAAGAGTCTCGAAGGCTGCTTTGCGCACGCTCTGTTCAGGGCATTCCATGAACTGAATGAAGTTCCCCTTGGTCAATTCGACCGATTGACCTGAGGCATCAACAATACTGGGAAATTTCAGGTCTGCATTGTTGGCCATCGAAAAGATTGCACTAGGAGCCTCCGCCACTTCACCTACATCCGCTAATAGTTTTTCCTCCGCTGAACTGAGAATGTGCTCTTTTTTGCGCAGAATGTCTTCTAGAGTCTGGTTATATAGTTCCATTTTTGAAGTCTGCGCGCGAAATTCCTCCAACCGCCCCTCCGGCATGGCTAACAATTCTGGAACCACGAAAGATGCTGCGCTGCCAACCTTCACGGCAAGGGCTCCTGCGCGATCGGTCAAGGCTTGATAGGTTGCCTGGCGATTGTCCTCATCTCGCCGCATACGGGCGTACGAATAGACTTCTCCTATTCGTAAACTTAAATCATCCATCCATTCAAAACATGCGATTAAGGTATCCGGAGTATCTGCTAAATGACCCTCGAATTGTTTCCCTTCATTTGAGAGCTGCTCAATTTTGGAAAACTCTTTTTCCCACTGGTCAATATCTGTAAAAATGTCCTCTAAATGCCACTTATGAACCTCAGGAATATCTGCTCTTGACTTCAGGCGTTGTTGTTCCACAATTCTACCTCCTAGAAATATAGTCTCCCTTATTATATACACACAGATGAGAATTTACTATTTCCCAGCTACTCGAAAAATTATATCGCATACCAGTTGTGGGCAAAGCGAAACAGACAGCGTACGTTCCACTGTCTGTTTCCTCCACCTTGTCCACTTATCCCCTAGAAGGTTCCCCAACCTTCTAAATCCAATTTTACTCGATTCCAACTCTCAGCGCAAGTCTGTTATGCCATACTATATAAATTTTAGATTAAAGGCCTACTTCACTAACACTTGCCGTCAATGTCTAACTGTAATATTATAGATGTAAAATAATAACCCTCAAAAAGAGCCTAATCTGAGTTACATGACCAATTGGAACGTGTCCTCGAAAACGATCATGAGAGTGGTACCACTAAGTTCTGGCTCATCCTTAGAGTGGATGGGGCAGACTTTTTTACGTTAAAGAGAGGAGACAGCAAAATGGTAAAAATCGGTTATTCGGGGCCAAAAGGAAGTTTTTCTGAGGAGGCTATTCATTTATTTTTAGCCACTCATTCAGAATTTAACGAAGCCGCACCTGAGCTTATTCCCTTCCCTACAATCCCACGCCTACTACATGCCTGCGATGACTGTGAAGTCGACTGGGCCTTTGTTCCTTTAGAGAATTCCACAGAAGGGCAAGTGGGCGTGACTATGGATACACTCGGTCAGACTGTGCATCTCTTTATCACGCATGAATTCATCCATCCGATTGACCAATGCCTTTTGACGCACGAACCTATGCAACTTGAACAAATCGAACGAGTTTATTCTCATGAACAAGCAATCGGGCAATGCCGGGATTTCCTCGAGAAAAACCTCCCTCATGCACAACAGCTGTCTTGTCTGAGCACCGCTGAGGCAGCGCATAGGATTTCCTCTATTCGGGAAAACTGGGCGGCCATCGGACCGCGTCGAGCCGCACAACTTTATAACCTTCACCTTCTTCAAGAACGCATTCAGGATATCACGCTGAATGCCACACGCTTTGTACTCGTTGGCCATAGCCTTGCTGAAATGTCTGATGGCGAAGATAAAACTTCTCTTTTACTGATCGCAGAAAATACGCCAGGTTCTCTATACCGAATCTTAGGTGAATTTGCTAAACGTCATATTAATTTAAGCCGGATCGAATCCCGTCCATCGAAAAGAAAACTGGGAGAATACGTTTTCTTCGTTGATGTGGACGGCTATGTCTTTGCCCCCCCCATTCAAGATGTCCTCTGGGCATTTAAAGAAGAAAATATTTACGTCAAACTGTTGGGCTCCTATCCGAAAGCGCTTCCAGCTGAAAGAATATTTTAAAGAGAAAGGATAAATAGTATTATCACCTTTTCTACTCGTATCTCTTATATTATTGTTTTAGTGGTTGCAATTCCACAAGGGTGGATGTTCCTTCCTTGGTAAGTTGGATGAGCTCTGCACCATCGACAGAAATATAATTTTCATCTCCCTGCAAATTAGCCTCGGCAAGATGCCCGTCCGTGATGATTTTAGCTGTTTGATTATCATAAATGATCAATTGACCCATGACCCCAACGATCATACGCGTATTTTTATTAAAGGGGATCGAGCCTTCCCATTCAGTTTTCAGTTCAGGATTGTCCTTGATCAATTGCGGGTCGGCTGTAGTTTTAAGCTTTATGAGTTCATTGCTTTGTATTTCTCCGATATACACTTTTCCATTGCGAATTCCTAAAATTCTATCGTTGTTATTTTTCGAGATGACTTGCCGCTTGTCATTATCGACGGCAACAATTTGTTGGATAGAACCTATTTTGCTGTCAATATAAATTGTTCCGTACCGCTCAGAGGTAGCCATATTATCAATCAGCTCTCGTGGTTTATTGAGGGTAGTTACTTTTTTCATAACGTCGATTTTCATAAGTTGTTGCGTTGAACTATTCTTGACAGTTAAGTAGATTAAATTAGTTGAGGGTGAGACAACAAATTTTTCAATTTTCCCACCTGCTGAGATCTCTTCACTACCGCTGGGCGGATCAAACGGATTTAGGCGATCATCTGGAGCGGTATCTTCATCACTACTTGGGAGTTCAAGGGAATATAGTTGTGTAATTTGCGGACTGCCATACCGTTTTTCAAGTTTAGGCTCGACGGGAACCTCTTTAGGCACAATTTTTGCTTCGTTGGGGTCTTCTGTTTTCGGTTCAATAGAAGGGGTTGGGATAGTAGTCTTTGGAGGGTAAACTTTCACGGTTGTCACCGCATTGGGGTTTTTCTTGGCATAAAAATAGAGTAAGATATTCCGATCGGGTAACCACTGATAAGTAAGAACTCCCAAGGTTTGATCAGTGGCAGAAGGAGATTTTTTTTCAAAAACAACGGTTCCTTTTTTAAGATTGAAGATTTTCAGGGCGCCATTTTCTGAATAAGCCAAATAATCCTTGGCGTAAGAAACCTGAATATTTGAAAGACCAGAACCAGGGATGGTAGCTTTGAGATGGGGGGTGATCGGAAGTACGCCCTCTGTCGCCGTTGGTTCCAAGACTTTTTGGATTTGGTTATTCAAAAGGGAGTACCCGCCTAATTGAAAAATGAGTGATACTAATATCCAAACTAATAGGGTACGAAGTTTCTTTTTCACGCGTAACTTCTCCTTTTTCAACTAAGTTAAAATCATGAGTTGACGCTATTCTGGCATAACCACAAAAGCAGTCGGTAGGTAGCGTTCACCAAAAATATTCCAAAGTTTATTAACCACTTTTCCGTTATAGATCAGTTCCGAAGAAGAACCTCCATCCAAATTGGCAGCATTTACTGCACCATACTCCTTAAACAGATTATAGAGGTCACTCATTTTTGCTCCCCAACTCCAGGTTGGCTGTCGACCATCAATTACGACAAGAATAATCGTGCCATCGGCTTTCTGTCCAATGGCGGTTCTGGGGGCAACTCCCCATTCACTGTCATTGAATACTCCTCGTTTTCCATCCTGTATTAAAGTAGGCAAAAAAGATACGGCTTCCGTAATATTTTTCTTTTTAACATCATCCGCCGTAATTTGTCCGACGATTAGGTTACCATCTTTATCAAAGGCTACAATGTCTGTACTCGAGTTGCCTATATTGTTATGTACAATTTCCCCATTATGCACTGCTAATCCGTCAGGAAAAGCTCCGTTTCCCGTACCTTTTGGGTCATAAAATCCTCCACCATTTATTCCAGCAATGGCTCCTGTATCTTTAACAAAGTCACTTACCCGTTCTCCATTGACCTCCAATTCTTTTGTCACAGCTACTTTTATCCGTTTGGGATCTTTTATGAGCATTACTTTGCCTTTAAAAGTCCCGCCTTTAATGTCTTCAATTGTGACGCCAGCAGAAGCATCTGATGGAGTAGTCACTAAAGTTGGACCAGTTGCCGAGGTCGGATTATCGTATTTATGTACAATTTCAGTTATTTGGTCATCCGTGAGAAATGCCTTAACAAACTGTGGATGTCGTGAAGTAAGAACGGAACCCACTACCAAAGTTTTCGTGGCATCAAACGGACCCCAAAAAATGATAAAAGGGGAAAGTAATATCGTAAAGATTATATTGAACATAATAAAAACGACTACTTTCTTGAACTTAAACTTATTTATTTTCTTTTTGATTTTCATGTTACCTCCACGATCTATTAATTCCTGAAAAAGTCTGTACCAAACTAATATTATTCTATTTGTTACCTCAAATCCCCTTCTTATACAGACATTCCAGGCTACCGGAGAGAAATTCTTGAACATCTGGGTTACAGTTCAATTAATCAATTAAAGGGTTTGGCAAAATTAAGCCAAACCCTTTAACATTCATGCTCACGTAAACATTTTTTGAATTAATTCCGCAATCCCCTCGGGCTCACACGTAGCAACCGTTTTCGCTAGCTTTTTATCTAACCCTTGTAACCCCAGAGGTATTTTCCAACCTGTCAATTGACTTAAATAATCAAGGGCTTTCCATTCATCCTGCCAATGCTCCTGTTCCTTCCCCTCCAACCCGGTCAAAACGTTTGAGGCAAATTTGAAAGGACTGGCCGTTGAGGCGATCACAGTAAAGGTTTGATCGTTTGTCGCGGAGAGATAATCTTCATATACTTTCATAGCAACGGCCGTGTGTGGATCAAAAACATACTTATAGGTTTTATAACCTCGGGATATTGTCTCGAGGGTTTCCTTTTCATCCGCCCACCCAGCATAAACTGTGTCTTGACATTGTTTTAAGGTCACAGGATCAACCGTAAATGTTCCTTGGTTCTTGGCGTCATACCATTTCTGAACCTGCTCTCCATTTCGCCCACTCATCTCATAGAGAAACCGCTCAAAATTACTCGATATTAGAATATCCATCGATGGAGAAATCGTTTGGAAAAAGTCCCGCTGGCTTTGATATACCCCAGTTGCAAAAAAATCGACTAGAACATTATTTTTATTTGAAGCACAGATAATACGGTCGATCGGGAGACCCATGCGCTTAGCATAATAAGCCGCCTGCAAATTCCCAAAGTTCCCGGTCGGAACTACCACATTCATCTTACCTTCAGGAGCAACTTTTCCCTGCTCAACTGCCTGCAGGTAGGCCCAAAAATAATAAACGATTTGAGGTAAAAGACGTCCCCAGTTAATAGAATTAGCAGAGGAAAAAACCAGATGTTTTTCCTGTAGCTGTGCCTTCAAAGATTCAGAGGCGAAGATACGTTTGACTGCGGTTTGGCACTCATCAAAGTTGCCCTTAACCGCAACGACATGGGTATTTCCCCCTTCTGTTGTTGTCATCTGACGTTCTTGAACCGGGCTTACGCCGCCCTCGGGGTAAAAAACAACGATATGCATGCCTGCTCTGTTTTTAAACCCTTCCAAAGCAGCCTTTCCAGTGTCACCTGAAGTCGCAACGAGAATTAAAACGTCAGTATCAACGTTAAACAGTTTAAGACTAACTTTTAATAAGTCAGGCAACACTTGCAGCGCCATATCTTTAAATGCAGCAGTGGGCCCGTGCCAAAGTTCCAGAACTCCAAAATTTCCCATAGAAACCAAAGGTGCAGGGTTTGGGCCATCGAAAGTTCCATCTGCATAAACATTTACAATTTCAGAGAGGATGCCCTCAGAGAAATCAGGTAAATATGGGATCATGACACGCTTAGCGACGTCACGATACGTTAACCCCTGCAAGTCTTGCCATTTCAAAGCGGGAATGGTCGAAGGAACAAAGAGACCTCCGCTCGGCACCATTCCTAAAGTTATCGCTTGTGATGCCCTTTGGCTGGAAAGATTACCTCGTGTGCTTTCGTACAACAACTATTACCTCCTAGACATTCACGTTATCAATTTCATTATAAGCCATTCGCTGTATATTCGCCACAATAGACGATTATCCTCCCTATGAAGCCCATCGTATTCATTTTTGATTTGTATATTCTACACTATTTATAAATATTCATTAGGTATTTTAGAGGAAACTTTAAATATCCTGTCGAATATCTTGTAAGCGATTCAAAAAAAACTCGAAAGGCGGACCAAGAATGTCTGAGTACACAATTCGTAGATATCGTCAAAGTCTGATTCTGGGACTGATTGGGGTCGTTAAAACGCTTTTCCCAGACGAACAACTAAAAATTGCACACTCCATCATGGACGGTGTCTATTGTGAACTTGAGAACTCGTTACTCTCGGTCAGGGAAGTCCAGAATATCGAAGATCATTTACGAAACTGGGTTCTTGCTGATCCGGCAATCCCCTATGCGAGTGGTAACGATCATTTATACCATTGCCAGATAGATATGCACGAGATTACGACGCTTTACCCTCCACTTGATCGAGCAGGATCGTTAAAATATTTTGAACTGATCCATTTTCCACCGGGTTTCATTCTGCTCTTTCCAAATGCCAATCATCCAGAGACGATTTCCCCATTCGTCCCTCCTGAAAAACTCGCTTCAACATTTTCCGAAGCCCAACGTTGGTTAGAAAACTTACACCTTTCTAAGGTTAAACATGTAAATTCAATTATCACCGCCAAGTGTTCACAGGATTTAATCTGTTTAGCAGAAGCCTTACATGAAAAGAAAGTATCCTCAATTGCTGACAAGATCTTGGAGCAACGACGAGATGTCCGCGTAATCCTAATATCCGGGCCATCTTCATCAGGTAAAACGACGTTTGCCCAACGACTGTCAACCCAACTCCGCGTCAATGGCCTACGTCCAGTCGCCCTATCTCTCGATAATTACTTTCTAACACGGGAAGAGACCCCCTGCGATGCCTCCGGGCAATACGATTTTGAATCCTTAGCAGCACTTGATTTACCCCTACTTGATGCCCATTTAAAGGCACTTATTAGAGGGATAGATGTTGAAACACCGATCTTTGATTTTGTATGCGGTCGTCGATCCCCCACCGGTAAATGCCTGCAACTTAGTTCCGATGAAATTCTTGTTATTGAAGGGATCCATGCCCTAAATCCTCGTTTGGCACCTTCACTTGATCGTAACCAAACATTTAAAATCTATGTCAGCGCCCTTTTCCAACTCAATATTGACGCCTATACTAGGGTCCCCACCACACAAGTTCGCCTTATCCGCAGGCTCGTTAGGGATGATAAATTCCGAGGGATTAATCCTGAACGAACTTTAGCACAATGGGAAAGTGTCCGACGGGGAGAAAATAACAATATCTTTCCTTATCAGGAAGAAGCTAATGTGATGTTTAACTCTAGCCTATTATACGAACTCAATGCCCTACGTCCCTATGCCGAGCAATTATTGAGCTCCATTACCCCAGAGTGTTCTCATTATAAAACGGCAGTTCATCTCTTAACTCTGCTCTCATTTTTCGATCCTTTGGACATCTCCAAAGTGCCCTTTAACTCAATTTTACGAGAATTTATGGGGGGGGGCACTTATGAGACCTAGAGGTTAAGTATACTAAAGCAAAGTGCGAAGAGGGATATTCTCTTCGCACTTTGCTTTACAATGATCAGCTTGCCCAAAACTATTCGTCACTGGCAAGCTTTCCCGCTTTGGCATAATTTTCCTTGGCCATGTCACGAATAATAATCGTGACTTTTTCTGCAGGTGCCCCGATGGATTCTACAATTGCCTGAGTGACCTTCTCAACGAGTGATCTTTTTTGGGCAACTGTACGACCTTCCAATAACTCAATTTGTACAATCGGCATTGTTATCACCTCCCTCTAAACATAGCTTAACATGAGTCATTAGAATTTCTGCGCTTTTCCGATTTGTTGCCAAAGGAATATTATGGACATCACAAACCCTCAATAAGGCAGAGATGTCGGGTTCGTGAGCCTGAGCGGTTAACGGATCACGCAGGAAAAAAATCATATCTAATCTTTGTGTAGCGACTAGACTACCAATTTGTTGATCTCCTCCAATCGGACCCGACAAAAGCGTAGTTACAGGTAATCCGGTATGTTGTTTAACCAATTTCCCCGTTGTTCCTGTTGCCGTTAATTCACACTGACACAATATCGCTTGATGTTTTCTGGCAAACTCAATCATTTCAGCTTTTTTTTCGTCGTGAGCAACTAACGCTATTTTAAACATAGACACTCCTTACTATCCTTAATGCTCCGACAAGGATTCCGCTCGTTAGGTTTCCCCCGTCAGTTTCAGTAATTCTTGAGAAACCTCAGTAATTATAAAGGTAAGCTGACGCCGCTCGGCAATTTGATAAATCCGTTCCGGTTGTTTAATCAATTGATCTTTTTCCGTTCGTATACATTTTTTGATAGCATATTCTAACCGCAAGGCATCACTCCACGTTCCTACCTCCCAAGCTTGTGCCAATGAAACAGGCAGATGAGAAGCCGTGTATTTTGCTCCATGTCCACCTGTAACACCCTTGTTATGTTCTCGCACCCTTCGAGAGAGGTCGGTCGTTGCTCCCGTATAGATCGTATTGTTACCACATCGTGCTAAGTATACCCAATAGCCCATGCTTTACTCCTCTGGCCAAAACTTAAAAACAGGACGGCTAGGCAATAGCTTCAGCTCGAAACATAAATCTAAATATTTCTGGAGCCCGGAGATCAGAGTATGATCTAAGCCGTAATTAAACTGACTAAAATAATCCCGCCAGAAAGCCAGTGTTCCCCCCAGCATAGTTTGACACGTCTTAACAATATCCTCCAGATTACACAGTGCCTTAGCCTTAGCGTCTATGAGTAAGCGATAGACCGTCAATACTTCTCCCTCTCGCTCAGAAATCAGTCTTTTAGGGAAAGCCCAGACAGCATAAGTCATAGAGCAACCTGTATGATGAAGCCATTCTTCGCCTAGATCATAAATATAGCAATCTGGATGAAGAAGCGCTGCTTGAATGGCCGCATCGGCGATCAACAACGCCGCATCTGCTTTGGCAAACATCCCTTCAAGATTAGAGGGCATGGTCAGATAACGTGGTGTTACGCCGTAGTAATGATGGAGCAAAATCTTGGTCAGATTAACAGAAGTTGCCGATGTATTGGTTAGAGCAACGGTCAAACCATCCAAATCCTGCAGAGGAACTTTAGAGAATAAGAGGATTGACCCTACCCTTCCTTTGGTGGAAACAGAAAGGTTTGGTAGCATCGCATAATCTTGCCAATGTTCTCCATATGAAAATGCGCTAATCGGGGCCATATCAATCTGTCCATCAGCCAACATAGCATTATGTCCCGTGGGTTCAGCTGTGACTGACGTCATTAAAGGATGATCTCTCGGTAGAAAATAGAACATCGGTAACATATTCGTATTCGGGTTATGTCCAATGCGAATCATTTGAGTACCCCCATATGTTGTAAGTATTGATACACAGCATCTTATTTTAACGTATTATGTAATTCCCCAATAGCTTGAATTTTGACAATAACCTCATCCCCAGATTGCATCGGACCAACCCCTTCTGGTGTACCAGTCAGCACTACATCCCCTGGTATTAGCGTCATGACTTGAGAGATGAAACTCACAAGTTTCGGAACGGAAGTTATAAAATTTCGGGTATTGGAAGACTGCTTAACTTCACCATTCAGCAATAGTTGTATATCTAATTGGTTCGGATCAATGTCGGTTACGATCCACGGACCGATTGGACAAAACGTATCAAATGATTTACCACGAGTCCATTGACCATCTTTTTTTTGCAAATCCCTGGCCGTGACGTCATTAGCACATGTATACCCAAAAATCGCCTCTGCGGCTTCTGCTTCAGTGACGTCTTTAATGGTACTCCCAATAATCACGGCGAGCTCTGCTTCATAGTCTACCTGCTGACTGATTCTGGGATAGACGATTTCCGCCTCTGGGCCAATAATACAGGTCGGTGCCTTCATAAAAATTACAGGGTCTTCTGGTAATTTATGGTTCATCTCTTTGATGTGCAAGGCGTAATTGAGCCCCACACAGATTACTTTACTCGGCTCGACAGGGGCAAGTAGGGTAATCCCATCGAGGGGTAAGTAAATATCAGTTGGATTACTTTTAGAGTCAAGAAATGATCCATCCAGAAGCCGTACCATCTCCCCTTCTATGACCCCATACTTAAGTTCGTTTTCACTATTTATCAAACGCACATATTTCATTACGATCAACCCATTTCTATTTTCTGATTGCATCGCCAATCTTTTCTCTTTACATTGGACAGTTAAGTAACCTTCTTCGTGTTCCGAAATATATTTTAACACAAAAGCCCATCACAAAGAAGCTTTGGGAATAAAACTTATTTTAATTCTTTCCTCCTGATACAGCTTACATACCTGAGCGACTGGGCATTCTTCACACCTCGGTTTTCGAGCATCGCAGATTCGTCTTCCCAAAAAGATTAAAAGATGATGGAGTTGAGACCATTTTTCGCTTGGGAAAACTCGCATTAGTTCTACCTCAACTTTTTCAGGTGTTTTCCCCTGGGCTATACCTAAACGATGAGCGACACGAAATACATGCGTATCAACAGCTAAGGCGGGGATTCCAAAGGCATTACTGACAACTACATTAGCTGTCTTACGCCCCACACCAGGAAGTTTTCGCAACGACTCCCTATCCTCTGGCACCTGCCCAGCGAAATCTTCAACGAGTGCCCGGCAAGCCCCAAGAATGTTTTTAGCTTTATTATGATATAAGCCCAGGGAACGAATTTTAGTTTCGAGCTCTCTTTGCCCTAAAGCAATGATCGTTTCAGGGGTATTCGCTTCAGCAAACAGGGACGCAGTGACCAGGTTCACTCTCTCATCTGTGCATTGTGCAGACAATATTGTGGCAACCAAGAGTTCAAACGGCGTGTGATACTCAAGCTCACAGCGAGCATCGGGAAACTTCTTCTGTAAAACATCAAAAATAAAACGAGACTCCTCGGCATCAATCTGTGACACGTTCTTAAACCTCCACTGTGATTAGGCTATAACTTCCTGAATAAAAACAGTTCTTTTTTCTACCATATTGTATTCTTTGATTGCATTTTGTCCGAATTCAGATTCATCAAATACCCGAACAACAGGTCGAGCTGGCATGCTTAAGTTTTGATCAACAACAACCCCAATTTCGCCGGTATTTAGTCTCACAGTGACCCCTGTCGGGTAAGCCGCAATATTTTTAAGGAATAACCGCACCATTTCTAAGGGGTACAGTGTCCCCGCGAGACCCATTAGAATTTCACAGGCTTCATAGGGCATAATCCGCTTCACGTCACTGTAGTCTGATGTGAACCTATCATAGAGATCTGCTATAGCCACAATCTGAGCCAAAGGGTGAATTTCCCCTTCTTTAAGATTCCGGGGATACCCTGTGCCATTCATATGCTCATGATGCTGAAAAGCAATATGCGCAATCACCAAACTAAGATCTTTACGTTTTCTAAGTTCCTCAAACCCCAATGTCGTATGCATTTTGAGAAGTTCTCTTTCTTCTGGGGTTAAATTAGCGGTTTCAGTGAATAGCTTCAAATCCATTTGTACTTTACCAATATCATGGAGGATCGCGCCGATCGCCAAGGTTTCCAATTTTTCGTGATCTAAGAACATGGCCTTCCCCAGAACTACTGAAAGAACGCAGACGTTGACAGAATGGGCAAATATCTGGTTGTCAAAGCTACGCATATCCATCATGCTCATGAGGATATCCTTTTTAAACATGATTTCCTCAACAATTTTACTGATAATTTTTTTTAATTCGAGACCATCAAGATTTTTCCCTAACCGGACAGCTCGCATACTTTTCTCCAAAATTCCCATGGCTTCGCGACGATTTTCTTCACTGATGACATCTTCAACTATAACATCATCGAAACGTTCATCTTCAATGTAGAGAATGGAAATTCCCATATCTCTTAATTTAGCAATGTACAATGGGGTGAGTTTAACACCTTTGCCTAACAGAACTCTACCTGAACTAGAAAGAATAGTCTTCCCTAAAATATCTCCAATCGTCAACGAATTAACTCCTATTTGCCGCACTGAGAGGTTTGCTCCTTCCTGTTGAAGAACATTTTGGATATCTATATGTATCTATCCTATACCTTTTTGTGCCTTTTTCTAGTCCCGACGCCTGAAAATAATGACGAATACGTTGCCAGTAGGTATACTTGAAAAGGCAAATACTATAAGTGAGGTATTAAACAATGTTGCTTAATCTTTTCATTATCTGCACGCTAGGTTTCTTTGCTGCGGCGGTCGACGCGATTGCCGGCGGGGGTGGACTCATTAGCCTACCTGCCTTATTGATGGTTGGTGTGCCCCCTCATCTTGCCCTTGGAACAAATAAATTCTCAGCATCTATGGCTTCTCTAAACAGTTCCATTGCGTTCGCCCGTTCCGGCAAAGTGTATTTTCCACTGGTAAAATGGCAAATTCCTTTTACACTAATCGGTGCAATTCTTGGTGCTTGGACAGTACTCAGGATCAGTTCAACTTTATTAAGTAAGGCCGTCTTAGTCTTAATTTTATTGGTGGGAATTTACACCATGCTCCATAAAAACTTAGGAATGGAGAATAAATTTCAGAGACTTGATTCTGTTAAGATAGCTAAAGGGTGTCTGTTCGCCCTAGCTTTAGGATTTTATGACGGATTCTTTGGCCCAGGAACAGGATCCTTCCTTATCTTTTCTTTCATCGCTCTCTTCGGGTTCGACTTCGTCGTTGCCTCGGCAAATTCGAAAGTTTTGAATTTCACGAGCAACATCACATCTCTTCTCCTCTTTGCTTGGAATGGCAAAATCCTCTTGTTCTATGGTATCCCAATGGCCCTCTTTATGATCCTAGGTTCCCAAGTCGGAACAAAACTTGCCCTACAACGCGGAGCAAGCCTAGTTAAACCTATTTTTATTATGATGACTTTATTAGTGGCTGTAAAGCTCGTCTATCAGTATTTATAGTATAAAGAAGGAACAACTAGACCCTACAATATATTCCCTATCACATCAACGTCTGGAAAATAGATTAACTCCCTAATAGGAGGTTAGCCGTTGCTTAGTCTCCTATTAGGGAGTCCTGTCTTCTTTCGCTGCCCTAATCGCTTTTAGTTCTCAATTATAATGAGGCACATTCAAGAAAATAACCAGTCAGTCTGCCAGTCTATTTTAGGTCTTGGTTCCAATCTTCAGGAAAACTAGGGTAACCATCCGGTCTTAGTAGCACTGGATGTTGATCATCCGCTAGGCCATAAAGTTGTATCCTTAGCCAGTTTGAACCCGTACGAGCACTGATTAAAATATATCCATGCGTATCATTTCGAAAGCGAAAATCGAGTGTACCATAGGATACGGTCGCATCTTGATCCTTTAAGACATACGACACAGGCAGAGAATGAGTATGTTTCTCTACGATACTTAAATTAGCTTGGCGGACAGCTTGTAAAAGTGTACTGGAATCTTGACATATCCCCCCCCCATCCCCCTTGATAAAATGCTGGCAAGTATCCGGCAGCTTCTGTACGTTCTCCCACAACATCGTTGAAAGAAAACACTTGATCTGGTGGAATTAACCGATTATCCAAGGCTATAGCTGCTAAGCGCAAATTTTTCGTACGTGGCAAATCCTGAGAATTGAAATACGTCGTATAATCTCCTAGTATATCCCTAATCTTCGACATGTCTGCTGCATTCGGCTGAGGCGGAATACTGTTTACAACAAGTGCAATCTGTTTCTGTTCATGCTCGTGTGCAATCTTCAGCCAAGTTCCTTCGATATCCAATTCTTGTCCGGCTTCTCCAGCCGTTGTTTCCAGGCTGCCATCCGAATAGACCATGGTGGCTGAACGCATAGGTTTGTTTATTTGTCTACTTAATAATTGCAACTGGGCAATAACTTCTTCTTTATTCACCTCCAGGGTACTTGGCGAGATGATGATAAAGGGACGCTTTATATCAGTAAGTAAATCAGAAAACCGAAAATCTTTTGTAACCGGAAACAGTTGGTCCAACCATTTTTCGATATCCGCATAAGACCGATTCAATTTCAAGGGATAAACCTGTTCTTTAAATGAAACGTCATTTGGAAGCTTTTTTTTTAGTTGGGAGAACACCTGAATTCTATTCAATCCAGAAAAATCCTGACCCCAAACAATTAAACCTGACGGTGCTCGATCATACGTATTGTAGTATGCTACGACACTTCCTAACCCAAGGGTAACAAAAAATTGTAGAAGCAACGCTGTCATAAGCAGTCCTGTCTTTTGCATACCTATATCTCGATTTCTTAGTTTTTCTGTAAATGTGAGGTAACTTCCATCAACGTACTTCTAGACGTAACGTAAGTCACGATCTCAGGTGTAATACGTTCTCCCGCCTTTAAGACCTCACCATTGTCTAAAACAATATTTTTTTCCACCATTTTGCCGATAAAATATTGCAGTTGGCGTTGTTCAAAAAGGTTAAAACCGATTTCTTGCTCTCCTGTTGAATCTGGTTCTCCAACAGAATCTGGCTCTCCAACAGGATCTAACTCTCCAACAGGATCTAACTCTCCAACAGGTCTGACTCTCCAGCTGAATCTGCTTCTGGAATCAAATTCGTTATGTTTGGGACTTTAATCGGCTCTTCGCAGCCGGGTTCCTCAACCCGATGGTTTGAAGCCGTCTGGACTCCTTCAACGATCAGTAACTCTTTACCTAAGGTAATAATTTGTTCCGCTCCCATTTCAAGAATTTGGCCCCCTGATTCAAATAAACAAGCGGCAATTCGACCGGTCTCCTCGTCGATGAGTATTTCTGTCGTTTCCCCGATAAGTTGTCCTTTTTTTGTCAATACCTTGGTTCCTAGAACCCGAATGTCTTGTTTTAATAAGTTCTGAGCTTCAGTATTTTGGGCGACATCCTGAATAACTCCAGAATGGGGAATCGTAATCGCAAACTCTCCAAGACCTAGGATATCTTTAAAAGCGATAATCTTGGCGCCTAAATAACCAGTGGGTTGATCAACAATCATAAAATCTAACGTTTTCTCTTGAGGATTCAGTACGAGGTCCTTCACAACTCCCACTTGAGTGCCATCTGAAATACTGATAATACGCAACCCGACAATTCCCTTTGTTGGCTTCATAGGCGAACTAGCCCCCTCTATTATTATTCAAACATTTTGTGGAGATCTTCTTTTGTCATCCAAGCCTCAAACTGATAACGAAGTTGGGTATTGAATTGTGGCAAGTACTTTTGCACATATGCCTGCAACTGAGTTAGCGCATAATCGCGTTCTCCCAGATTGTTCCAAAGCCAATAACAATCAATAATTAAATAGAACGCCAAATCTGGCATCGGATCAAGAGATAAAGCTCTAAAAAAAATAGATGCTGCCTGTTCATAGTTTTCTACATTTTTTTCTTTAAATCCCAAATCAATGAGTTCCGCGATTGGAATCAACCTAGGATTCTCTTGGAGATTAGCCTGTCCTTCTTGGCTAGCAGCGGCAACTGTTTCATCAGTGTTCACTTGAATTTGTAATGCTATATCTTCGATGTAATGATTTTCTGGATATGTATTTTTTTCAGAAGCTAAATCCATGTACTCCTTATCGGCATTTTGTACTTTTGGCCATAGCGTACCCGAAATAACCAGAATAATTATGGATAGGATCCAGAACATTAACCATCCAGACCGAAGAGCCCAAGGGAACAACATGATATCCCCGCATAACAAAAATGCTATCAAAAATGCGTTCCTTTTGGTTA
>OMOF01000947.1:348-1015 GCA_900290375.1 Candidatus Desulfosporosinus infrequens | reverse complement strand
AAGTTATCTAATTTGTAGTGACTTGCCGCCATAGCCGCTTCCCACACAATGCCTTCCTGAAGTTCGCCATCCCCTAATAAGGTGTATACGCGATAGGATTTCTCATCGATTTTACCACCTAATGCTACACCAACGGACACTGAAAAACCTTGTCCTAAGGATCCTGTTGCCATATCTACCCCTGGAACTTTTCTCATATCAGGGTGTCCCTGCAAGAAACTGCCCATTTTTCGCAACGTTTTGAGTTCACTGGTGTCAAAAAAACCTTTCATGGCCAATGCAGCATATAATACCGGTGCTGCATGCCCTTTACTAAGAATAAAACGATCTCGATCTGGATTATCCTTATCCGCACAATTCACATTCATTTCTTTAAAATATAAATACGTTAAAAGATCCGCTGCCGACAACGATCCTCCTGGATGTCCCGATCCTGATGCAGCTAACATATTTATGATATGCATCCTTAATTGCGCAGCATGTCTTTTCATCTCTTCCATAAAAAAATCCCCCTATGTTTTTTAAATCTTCTGCCTATGGATAAGTATAATCTAACCTATCTCCTGAATAACAGTGCAAATAACGTACCATTAATTATGCAAAACTGTTCTACGTTGCATCCGTAGGCACCATAAACCTAAGACTGCCAGCATTCCCATATGATCAC
>OMOF01000947.1:0-338 GCA_900290375.1 Candidatus Desulfosporosinus infrequens | reverse complement strand
TGTCATTTTAAGTGTTTTTATAAAAACTTAAAAGGTCAGATGTCTTTTAAAAGCAATTTCATAAAAACGTATATAAAGAACTAATATATCTTGGTATTGAGCAAAAAAAACTCTCACTTATAAAAGTAAGAGTCATTGCTTTTGAAGATAGTTATCTTATGTTTTCCTTATGCATTTGCGATTACATTGCGCCCAATGCCAGTAACTCGCTCAATTTGCCGAATTGAAATCCCATCGACCTGCCTAAGATTGCGTAAAATCTCATCTCTTCTGCTTCTTTCCACTTGGCTTAGCATATGAATCGATTTTGCAGTCATTAGCTTGTCTAATTCTAGCTT
>OMOF01000948.1 GCA_900290375.1 Candidatus Desulfosporosinus infrequens | reverse complement strand
CCAAACGGCTTCTAGATAAAACGATTGTAACTATTAACCTTGCAAAGGTGGATGTGGCACTTAGTAAGCGGATCTTTGATTTTGCTAGTGGCGCGGTTTATGCACTAGATGGAGGGGTTCTGAAATTGGCGGATAATGTCTATTTGCTTGCTGGACAAGGTGTGACGTTGCAAGAGAGAGACACCTCGAATTTTGGATTATAATGACGGCTGGTGGTGAAATTCCTCCGGCTGGCTTGGCTGTCTTGCTTCAAGTGAAATATAGTCATAGCAAAGTTGAAGCCCCAAGAAGAACATAACAACAACGAATAGCTCCTTAATACAAGATAAATGCCATAATAAGGGCATTTATTTCTGTTATCATCCTAAATAGTGGATCGTGGCAACGTTGATTGCGGTTTATGGGTTAATTATGATAAATGGAGCATCAAGATGCCATATCTTTATGCTCTAATTAATTAGAGGATCAGAGAATTAACTCCCTTAGTTTGTGTTGAATAAGTTTTAAAGTAGGTGGTTTAAAAATGAAATTAATTATCCTAATAATGCTGATTGGTATAGTACCTTCTTTATCAAGAATTTGGCTCGCTAATGACGAGATCTAATACGAAAAGAGGGTCATAAGACGTATATAGAGCCAAAAGTCATAGTTGAGAGCCAAGAGCTGGATGATATCACTGCGGGTGGATAAGAAATATTTATCGGTTTGCCCAATGTATTGATACATATTATTAAGATATGTCGAAAAAATGGACGTGATAAACTTTCTACCTAGAGTAGAGCAACAAAGACAAAGATCTCATTGGAAAGTTCTTGGAAATAATATCATTTAAATTTGGATTTCGTGAGATATTAAGTGGTCCGCACAATACCTGATGAGTTCGCTCCGGCGGACAATGCCAATAAATATCCCGTTGTCGTCCACAACAGAGACGAAGTTTTGTTCGGCGGCTCGCGCGATGAGGTTTTCCATTTGGGTATTGACGGAAACTGGTCGATTTTGCGTATGTCTCTCTATTTCATCAAGGTGAATTTTTTCAGTATTCATAAATGTTAAACCAAGTGTGTTTTTCATTTTCCAGAGGAGATCACCTTCGGTCAAAACTCCCACATATTTACCGTCATCGTCGATGATAGGGACTGAGGTATATCGGTGGTATTCCATCCGTTCCAATGCTTGGCGCATGGTTGAATTGTTGTTTAAAAAAACAACATCATTTTTAGGTATAAGAAAAAAGGCGATGTTCAATTGTCTAACCTCCAAAAAAAGAATCCCCTTACACCTATAATTTTTTAATAAGCAAAGGGTGTAACACAAAGCCTAGATGAACGTTGGCATCACCATATTCTGGTTAAAGATAAATCATTGCCTATCCATTTACCCCCACAAAGAAAAGTATATACTTCAATCCTTAGAAAGCTGTGAGAAGTGTGTGTCTAAAGTATTAAGATTTTGCTGATATAACATTCTTGATGCGCAGCATTCAGTATAATAATATGTCGGAATGGGGTGGCAACTGCTGCCCTTTTTCTTTCTTCAAAATGGAGGGAATTTCAATCGGAGTAGTTGCGATAACAAATAAGCATGAAACGCTACCTGTTGCGGATTGCTTAATATTATCCATTAGAAGTTTTATAACTTGATTTAATATATAATGAAGGGAATATACAACAGACAAAGTTGGCGATTTTTCAAATCCTGCTGGATAGCGGGCGAAGCATTCACAAATATTACTATAGTGTTGGAATAGTTTTAGAAATAAACACAACACTATGAGAAAGAAGGAACTAGCATGTATTTGATACCTTTGCCTAGCAAGATTATAGCACAGGATGGATTATTTTTGATAGACCACAATACGGCAATTGTGTTGGATGC
>OMOF01000949.1 GCA_900290375.1 Candidatus Desulfosporosinus infrequens | reverse complement strand
TGTGGGGGACTGGTGGTGAAATTCCTCCGGTCTACCCGGCTGTTAGTTGTCTGCAAAAGAAAGACATCTGAGAATGGCTTGTGGTGCGGGTTGTAGGGTTTGGTGCTTGAATTGTGTGAATGGTTGATAGGAACAGGTAGAGACATGGAAACATGTTTGAAGGGTTTGGTATAGACAGTTTTGAGGTATAGTGTGGACGTAGGAACATATTGAATATGTAATTTATGCCAATAGCTTAGTAATTCATGGTATCTATATGCACAGTTGGTTGTCGCGCCAAATACGCACTCTCACGTTGAATAGACGTAGAGAGTGTGTTTGTTTTGTCGGGGCAGGTTAAATAAGCATATTGGCCATCAATTGCTAAGGCGTTATATCTAACGCTCTGGTCTTTTTTGTTGTAATGTGGATTATTTCTGCTTAACTTTGGAGGAATTAACAAAATGGATGTGGAACTATCAGAGGAGACTTGTTTGATTAATTGTAATAAGGTTGTTGATAATGTTTAAGCCAGACACCAGTTACTGGCGGGAAAGGTTTCAAAAGTTAGCGGTCTAGAGGATTATAATAACTCTAAAATGAGAAAATTTAATTGAAGGTGTTACTTTGAAGATTAAATCATTAAAAAGAGAACGCATAAATCGTATCCTCTCAGCCATTTACGACTATCCGCTTACTATTGTGGAGGCCCCAATGGGGTTTGGCAAAACCACTGCGGTCAGGGATTTTTTTGTTTCGGAAAAGAAACCGCCGTTATGGATTACCTTCCTTAACTCGGATGATTCAACTTCTTTTATTTGGGACTCAATTGCCTCTGAGGTAGGCAAATTGAATGAAGAGGCAGGGATTAGGCTTAAAAGACTGGGACTTCCGGTTGATGCGCCCCAGAGGGCAAGAGTTTTGTCAATCCTAAACGATCTTGATTTGAAGAAAAAAACTGTTTTTATAATAGATGACTATCACCTTTCTAAAAATCTTCAGGTTAATAAGCTTTTTAAGCAAATTGTCCTGGAAAGATTGGACAACTTACATATCGTAATTATTACAAGGGATACGAGCAATTTTGATTTTGCGGAACTCTTTTCTAAAGGGATGTGTCAGGTCATATCCCAGCAACATTTGAAACTAACCAAGGAAGAGATCCGAGCCTTTGCATTAATGATGGATGAAAATATCGCGGAGAGTAATATAGAAAAAATCAGCGAGTATACCGACGGCTGGATCTCGCTTATCTATATGGTCTTGCTGGGACTTGGCAAGGGGATTCCTGTCGGCATGAATAAAACCATTGATGAACTGATTGAAAATGTCTTATTCAATGCCTATGGCGAGCGCATTCGGAAATTTTTGCTGAAGCTTTCCATAATGGATAATTTTACGGCCAAACAGGCTTTGCTTGTTGCGCAAGAGGAAAGAACAAATGAATTCCTGAAAAAGCTTTGCAAGGAAAACGCCTTTGTTTTCTATGATGAAGCCACTA
>OMOF01000951.1 GCA_900290375.1 Candidatus Desulfosporosinus infrequens | reverse complement strand
TAAACGGAAATAAAGATACTAGGGGATCTCAGCTATCACGCTGAGATCCCCTAGTTGTTATTTTTTTATTCAAAAGACACATCCATCATCGTACACAACTCAGTGAATTTAGCATGAATTGCAGATGAAACCATCGGATTCCTGGCATTGTTCATACGGCCAGCCATTATTTCAAATAATGTCTTAAGTTCACCATATCGATTACTGTCTGGTTGTAAACTGTACAAAGCCACCATCGTCGAAAGAATAAAGTATTCTCTCTCGAATGCTGCCCATCGAAATTGAATTCCTCTATTACCGATGTAGTTACTATCCATGATCCAGTTAATTTCATTAGATAGATTTATTCCAACGGCTATACAAACAGAGTTCAAAACCTCGTCCGGTCTTACTTTTCCTTCGGCACATTTAGTTATGATGTTCTCAAGTTCAAGTATTGCTGAATGTCTTCCGCCTAATACAAAGGTCGACTTCTCACCAATGATTAAGTTCGAAGTATCATAAAGAGCTTTAGAATCTTCCTTCTTCAGCATGATAATATCATGAATGATTTTCATCATCCAGCATTTGACGTTGTCATATATAAGAGGTAACAGACAGAACTTGTAAATGAAATGATAATTACCATCAAGATTGTTGAAATCAATCTCAGGAAATATTAGTCGATATTTCGTATACACCATAAGCAGCTTCATGATGTTGATATTGAAAACTACTTCTTTTGGTGGTTTCTTTCTGTATCGTAATTTACTTGTCACCATATCGAGTAATAGTTCAGGACTGTCATTTGATAACATTCTGATCGGTGCTACTTTCGCCCACAGCTTGAAATCATCTTCACCTAAAGGAAGATTCTGAACGATATCGAAATCGTCTGTTATTAAACAGTATTCAGTAGTACTTCCTCTTTTGCTATAAATGAAAGCATTGTCTTTAATTGGATACTGCCTGATGAAGTCACCATAGTTGGGACTACGATATTCGTGATTAACTCTGATAAATCTTGAGAAGTCATTCTC
>OMOF01000952.1 GCA_900290375.1 Candidatus Desulfosporosinus infrequens | reverse complement strand
CCAACACGCCATTCAAGAAGCCGCTGGGTGTTGTCTAATCAGGTTCATTTGATAGAGGAGGAACGCGTAAAAAACAGCCTAAAGCTTTCAGCTATAAGCGATTTCGAGACAAATATCGAACGTCCCCTTTTATCAGGACAAATTATGTCATTGAATTACTTTCAGCTCGTCGAGATCGTACGCAAATTCGGCGTAAGGTATATCTAACCGAACTACAATAAATTCTCCACTTTCATCAATATCAACTCGCACTACAATTCCTTTGCATTGATTATACGTCACGACGCGGTCTCCGACATGAAATTGGCCCTGGTGGCGAAGAAATCGGCTAGTTTTAAATGCAAGCTCTCGCATAAATTATGCCCTCCTTTTCTTAATAGTACTTCTGAACATTCAGACCCTCCAATCACAATGTAACTTCACCAAACTGTGTCCAAACAGCATCTCTCTACCTTTACATTAGAACAGTAAACCAAGTCTCATAAGGAGCATAAGTCCGTCGCAATCTCATACCTATGATGTTTCTCCCGTATCTATAACCCTTCCTCTTGTCGAAATAAATGGCGCTTTGAGCAACTCTTTCGAGCATTCTCAAAGCGCCATTGCTTTGTCCTTGTTCTTTTCTCCTTCGAATTAACAGTTGTGCACTCCCTATGCTTGTAATTGTAGCACAGTTTTGAATTATCACTCAATACGCCTTTCTTATGAACTTTGTATACTTAAAAGATAATATAATCAGTTAAAAGAAACTCACATAAATTCAGCTAATCATGATCTTTATACAATTATAATGTATAGTTACACCTATCTTGATATCCCCACCTCACCCAAGACACCCAAATCCGTCAACACACAATCCAGGAAACCACCGGGTGTTTGGACGTTTAACTGGTTCCGATGATCTGCACAACATTCTTACAATAGTAAGCTTCTTATTCCTCTGGCAAATATGGAATCAAGCCTCGTTTATATGCTTCTTCTTGAACTTCTCTTGATAGATACCGTGCATCTAGAGAAGTGCCATTCACATTTATCATCCACATCATAGGGTTATCATCTATTTTGCTTGGTAATGTCCGTTCTGGAATCCTGGCGTATTTGCGGCTTTGAAAATAGAGAGTTGTCG
>OMOF01000953.1 GCA_900290375.1 Candidatus Desulfosporosinus infrequens | reverse complement strand
GAAGTTGACAACAATACTTAAATTAACCGGTCGCTCATTGGTTATATACAGATTAAGTGTTTTTCCGAAAGTATTCTTGATTGTCCGGTCGACTTGGATTTCTGAAGTTGGCGAAAAGTAGCCTTGTGTTTCCAAGACGTTCAAGAGTGCTCCATTACTAAAATCCTTGAGCTGAACTTGCTCAAACAAATTCCTAACTTTTTCAATTAATGATATGTCCGTTGGAATAGGAATTATTTTTTCAAAACAAATATAGTTGCCTAATGCTCTAAGTTTTTCATCTAATTGGACAATCTCCGCTAGGTACTGTTGTTCATCATCGCACCCAATCATACGATAGAAGTAATCAGCGGAACTAGCCTCCCTTTCGTTCAAGGGAAATAGTATATCGTTAAAAATATTGTCTGTATGTTTCATTCCCAAGACTCCCATTCATCCGGTTCATAGCCAACAGTTGCTTGTTTGCCGTTGCGTACGATCGGTGTCTTATAAAGACTGGGATTATTCAAAAGCATTTCTTCTCTGCCTTCAGTGGAAATAATATGGTCCATATTTAACCTTTTATAATCTTTAGATTTACTATTAACCAAATTTTTTAATCCTACAGCGACCTTTACGCTTTGTAGCTCGCCTTTGCTCAGGCCAAACATATTTAAATCTACAAACTGATATTTGATTTTTCTTTCTTTAAAATAACGTTCAGCCTTTTTAGTACCAAAACATTTCTTAATTCCGAAAATTTGTATATTCATCTGCCCGTTTTCTCCTTTTAAAAACTACTACTGGGACCTTCCACATCTTTTCAATTTCACGTTCATAAAATATCAAGAATGCCTCATGGAGATCCACGAGGCACCCATTTATAACTATACTTTTCATGAGTTTATCTATTTTTCTGGATATTCGCTTTAGAATCGGGGTCAGACAAGTAATCATCAATAAAATTTTGAGGGAGTTTCTTAATTAATAATACTGGAATTATAGACCTGTTAAGCACAGTATGCGCTAAACTACCAAAAATCAACCCTTTTAAACTTGATAAACCCCTTGTACCCATTACTATCAAGTTAAATGCATTCTTATTTGCATAATCGAGAATCATATCGACTGTGTCAGATATTTCGGTAAGACTGGTTTCAGAATACAATTTTTGATGATTGACTCTGCGTCCATTCTTTAAGTAT
>OMOF01000954.1 GCA_900290375.1 Candidatus Desulfosporosinus infrequens | reverse complement strand
AGATATGTTCTGTGGTGCATCCGCAATTTTCTCAATCAAAATGCCATCTTTTGCTGTAAAAAGCGTGGGTGGCGTCAAATCGAAGGACATGCTTGTATACTGTGTTACATCTTTTGGGACTGGTAATTCTTGATGCACCCACGTTACTCCGCCGTTATTTGTTACAAAAATCCACTGATACCCAACCCGAGGTACGTAACCTGTGATCCAACCGGTTGAGAAATTTACAAAACTCAGACCGTTTTTAATACCTTGGTATGGCAATGTACCAGCAGGTAGATTCGTGGACTCCGATGCCGAAACATTTTTTTGATTTGCAACCGCAGTTTTTATCCAGTTCTTGCCTCCGTCCGTTGTCTGGTAAATGTCTACAGGTTCGCTATTCATAGCACCTTGACCAGGAACCATTTTCCATCCATGTTTTGAATCAATAAAAACAACATCCACTCTATCTTTATGAATGGTTTGTATTCGATGATTTGGCAACCAAACTATATCTTCTGTCGATTGAGTTTGTGGCTCTGTCGAAGCAATAGTGTCTGAGCTTCCAGTTTGGCTCTGTGAAGACGTTGGTTGCTGAAATGATTGTTTCAATGACTGTCCATTGGAATAGTGCACTGTCAGTATAGTTCCCATAACCGCTATAGACGCGAAAGCTATCATCAATTTTGAAGTTTTCATAGTGACCTCCTCTTCTTAATCAATATATTACGTAAATTTCGCATGAGAATGTATAAACCGAAATTTTCAGTATGGTGTTAATAAACGGTTCACGATCAATCTCGGGTTTGACTTCTAAAGATCTATTTAGTTGGTCTCCAAAAACAATGAATAAGTTAGCCTGGTAATACTCTGGCTACGTCATAATCTGGTGTCCCCTCAAATTGCCACATTTGAGCTTGTTCGCTTGTTTGAGGGAAGCAAGTCCAAAACTGATTAGTCGTAGTTAGTATACTTTGATCTGGGATTCCACCCGGATAATCTGCGATCCAATAATATCCAGGTGTGAGTGGCGCAAAATTTGCACCCATAGATTGAGTATTCCATTCACGGGGACTAGAATATGTGCCTGGTTTTGCCAAGTTTTTCTGATTGATTC
>OMOF01000956.1 GCA_900290375.1 Candidatus Desulfosporosinus infrequens | reverse complement strand
ATCTCAGACATCTGGTGATCATGCCGGAGGGGTTCCACCCGTTCCCATACCGAACACGGAAGTTAAGACCTCCAGGGCCGATGATACTTGGGGCGCAAGCCCCTGGCAAAGCAGGTCATCGCCAGGTAAACAAAAGCCATCCTTTTGGATGGCTTTTGTTTTTTCCTAGATCACGTTATAATATTAATAAACTACTAATTCGATGATGATGGCAACTGATCAGCGTGTTTTTCTTTCTCATGGTTACTAGCATCATATCCAAAGCGGAATCTTTGGTTACAATAGGAACAATGCACAAACTTTCCATCGTTTGTTGGGACTGGCACAATAAACCACCTCCTTGCACACCATTATAGCCATATTTCTTGGATTTATACTTTTTATTATAAAGAGTGTTGCACATTTATTAATTCCTCATAAAGTAGATATGAGGTGAGAAAAATGTGGCGAAGATTTGTTAGTGATTTGGGTGTAGAATTACATTGGCTGAAGCGCGATATAATACGTCGATGGCGGTTGGATACTTTTACAGGTGTCATGGGCATACTAACGTTGGTTTCAGGTTTATTACTTTTTGTAGTACTTGGAGATGGGATTGCACATATTTTTCGCTCGTTTGTTCCGTTAGTGTCAGGCTCGCGTGTCGGAGATGTCTACTGGCAATCAATTGGATTCGGCATTAAAATAAGTTTTATATTTTTGATTTTCAGCGGATCGCTGGTCATTTTCCTATTACTTAAGTTTTCCGAACGAAGATAGTATATCCGAATTTATTGTTCTAAGTTAAGAAAAATGTAAATATAAGTAAAATGTGGACAATCTGTATATTTAACTGGTTACTATTCTTGCGTAGGTGTAATTACTATGTTAAAATTTATTGGTTAGAAGGAGGTTGAATCTGTGGATTTGTTATCTGGGATTACGGGTACTCAATTATTTAATCTCATTATGCTTCCTATCCAATTTATTATTATCTTTTTGACTTTTTATTACTTTGTGCTTTCGATGTTTGGATTGTACCGTAAACAGGAGACAAAGATACTTAAGCCAGAGAAGAGTTTTGCTATAGTTGTCGCAGCTCATAATGAGGAAACAGTTATTGGTCCATTACTAGAGAATCTTTTTCAACTTGATTATCCTAAAGAATATTTTGATGTTTTTGTGGTGGCCGATAACTGTACAGATAAAACTGCCTTAATCGCACGGAATGCCGGAGCAATTGTTAATCGACGTTTTAACACTGATAAACGTGGCAAGGGCTATGCGCTCGAGTGGATGTTTCATCGTCTGTTCAAGATGGAGCGCCAATATGATGCCATAGCAATTTTTGATGCAGACAACTTAGTTAAGGAAAACTTTCTTTTTGAAATGAATAGTAAGCTTTGCCAAGGTCATAAAATAGTCCAGTGCTATTTAGATTCAAAAAATCCATTCGATACATGGGTAACAAATACTTTCTCTATCGCATTTTGGGTAACAAATCGTTTGCTGCAGCTTGCAAGGTACAATACAGGCCGTCTCTCGAACGTTCTGGGCGGGACAGGCATGTGCATTTCGACTGACGTATTAAAAGAATTTGGGTGGGGTGCTACTTCTCTAACTGAAGACCTTGAATTCAGTATGAAAGCGTTATCCCACGGCATTAAAACCACCTGGGCTCATGATGCAGTGGTCTATGATGAGAAGCCTCTGACCTTTATCCAATCGTGGTATCAACGGAAAAGGTGGGCTCAGGGTCAGGTAGACGTTGCAGGACGTTATTTCTTCCCGCTTATTATCAAGGGACTAAAGGAACGTAAACTTATGTATTTTGATGCCGCTATTCATCTTTTTCAGCCCGCGCTTGTCATGATCGCATCTTTCTTTATGTTGACAAATTTTATATCTGCGTTACAACCCCATTATACACATGTATTTACCTTAGTGATGCCTTGGACGGGTTGGCAGATTTTGTCCGCTATTCAATATCTTTATCCGGTGGCTGCGTTAGCACTGGATCGGTTACCATGGCGTGCCTATGTAGGGCTTATACTGTATCCACTTTTTATTTATAGTTGGATACCAATTGTCTTTTTAGGATTTATAAATCGCAACGACAAGCAGTGGTCACATACCAAACACACTCGTTCGATTAGTATAGAAGATGTTGTTAAACAAAAAAAGGTGTCTACAAATTAAGAGAGAGTTATATATCTCGTATACCCACATCCTCCATATAAAACCTTGATTTTTTATTATATCTGAAGAAATTCCATAAAAAGTCTTTGACATATCGCTTATTATTGTGTATACTGATAATCGTCAGTCCGCGGGTGATTAGCTCAGCTGGTAGAGCGCCTGCCTTACAAGCAGGATGTCGGCGGTTCGAACCCGTCATCGCCCACCAAACTCGATGTTCGAAGTTTGAGATTCGAGGTTTGAAAGAACCATAGATCTTGACTTAGGATTATAGAGGGAAGAGATCGGCGTTCGTACTTCGAACATCGTGAATCGATCCTCGATTATGGCCCCGTGGTGTAGTGGTTAACATGCCTGCCTGTCACGCAGGAGATCGTCGGTTCAAGTCCGATCGGGGTCGCCAATAATTTGCCTCGGTAGCTCAGTCGGTAGAGCAGAGGACTGAAAATCCTCGTGTCGGCGGTTCGATTCCGTCCTGAGGCACCATGCGGGTGTAACTCAGTGGTAGAGTGTCACCTTGCCAAGGTGAAAGTCGCGAGTCCGAATCTCGTCACCCGCTCCACCTCAATTCTCTGGCGGCATAGCCAAGTGGTAAGGCAGAGGTCTGCAAAACCTCTATTCCTCAGTTCAAATCTGAGTGCCGCCTCCAATCATTTTAGGCCGATGTGGCGGAACTGGCAGACGCACGGGACTTAAAATCCCGCGGGCTTAACAGCCCGTACCGGTTCAATTCCGGTCATCGGCACCATATGGGTTTGTAGCTCAGCTGGTTAGAGTACCGCGTTGACATCGCGGGGGTCGGAGGTTCGAGTCCTCTCAAACCCACCATATGAAACTGATTACAAATGCATATAAAGACCAGTCAAAAACTCATCCTTCTAAAATAAAGGATGAGTTTTTTATTTTTAAATGTTAGTTTCCGTTTGGTGAATGTTTAACAGCCACAGAATTGCCCTTTAAGGAGCTTGATGTATGATAGTGGGGTATTTGCCTGTAAAGATGTTCTGAACGGCTTCTAGGCATTAAATTGCTTCCTAAGACACTTTCTCCAGGGCTATATCGATGCCATGGCTTTTTGACCGACCCTTGTATCAGTCCATGGTGTTTCAGTAGGTTTAAGGGCCTTGCGGCCCTCGTACCAAAACTGCGCACGATACCGAAAAAACGGTGGAATGCGCCTACATGTAACGTAGGTAGAATTAAAGAAGGATAGTTACTTCCGGTCCATCACCGCTTGCAAAATGTTCAACATTTCCATTGGCATCTTTGTAGGTCACCGCAGGTAGAACCGAAAGATCTGTAAGTATAGCGCCAGTGCTATTGTTAATCACATTACCGGCAAATGTGATGATATAAATGTTACCACTACTTACCACATCCTGCATCACTTCAGCAATATGAGCTGGGTTGTTAACATATCCTAAAGCCAAAGCCTGACCGTTACCGAAGATCACGGTGCCTACTGGAATGTTTCCTACTGGAACGGGTGCTCCGATCTGCACATTGTAAGTGACCGTCTTACCACTTACGGTAATCGACAGGACCTGGTTTGTTGCCGCTACTGTACTGTTGAAACCTGTTACATTTGCAACAGTGATGCCCTCAACCTCTGTGCTTCCATCGCTGTAAGTTCCAGTCACTACTAATCCAGTTATATCCAGACTATCACCAATGTTGTAGTTTAGCTTGGCAGCAGGTGTCGTTATGGCTATACTTTGTAGGGTTGCTTGTAATGTCACTGCACTGATTGGGTTTGATTGCTGTCCTTCTCCTGAAGTTCCTACAGCACTTACTTTGTAATAATAAGTCGTTTTTTGATTCAGACCAGTATCGCTGAATGTGGTGGTTGTAGGATTTCCTATCTGAGTATAGGAGCCACTTGCACTTGTAGATCTATAGACTTTGTATGAAACAGCTGCACTAACTGTATTCCATGTGAGATTAATTTGAGTTGCATTAGTTGGGGTAGCAATTAGACCTGATGGAGTACCTATTGTAGTAGTAGCTTGAAGTGATCCCAACGTAGTTACAAGTTCACTGACATCGACAGATCCTAAACCTGTTACCATATCGTATCCTGGCAAACAAGAATACCCGCCATTTGAACCACTAGTAATATCATGAAACACGGAACCACTGGCTAATGAATACAAGTCTGGGTTAGCTAATCCGATA
>OMOF01000957.1 GCA_900290375.1 Candidatus Desulfosporosinus infrequens | reverse complement strand
AGTAAAATATGAGTAGGTGCTAATTTTTCAATCTCGGGAATGGTTATTTTATTATTACGCACCACCTTGATTTCTTGTCCGAGTTCGCCAAGGTATTGTACCAGATTATATACAAAAGAATCATAGTTATCAATTACAAGAATCATTATATCCTCCAAATCGTAGTAACCATTTTTAAAAAATATATAACGAACTAAAGAAGTAGCATTCAGGTATTTAACCATAGGGGGCGCTTAAGTGCTAACGTCGTAGCGTTGGTTAAATCCTGAATAAGCAATTCTTTAGTTATTCCTATATAGATGGTCTATATATTTTGCAATAAAGAACGTACATATTCCTACAGAAAACTTTAATAGACGATCCTAAATGGCAATCGTCAGAAGGGAATATAAAAATCATTCCGTTAATGCAACTTATATATCTTGTATTATGACACAAAACACAATCAAGTTCACGGAAATGAAGTGAATTCATTTCTGTGAACTTTGGACATCAAGACTTCAGTTGGAGAGTAGCGTAGATACAATGTACTACATATTCTACAGGCAATGCTAGGATAGGAAGATAAGGTTGAATGATCTACTGACCCATTGCCAATCGCAAGGTATCAATGGACGTCTTCACTCCCTCAAGTGGCGTCATGGTCATGTCTTCCATTTCAAGGGATACATAATCATTATAGCCCACCATACGGCAGACGGAGAAGAATTCTTTCCACCATTGTAAGTCATGGCCGCAACCGACAGCTACGTAATTCCATGAGCGTTGGGCAAAGAGGTCAATGGTTTTTGTATCTAGCACGCCATTGGCACCAACCATTCTGCGTTCTAAGCGAGAATCTTTGCCATGAATATGGTACAGGGCATTGCCTAATACACGAACCGCTTCAATCGGGTCGCCACCCATCCAAAACAGATGCCCTGGGTCCATATTCATGCCAATGAGATTGCCTACTTCACCGCGAAGTTTTAGTAGAGTTTCAGGATTATAGACCAGCTGATAACCGTGATTTTCCAAGGCAATACGTTCAATGCCACAATTTTTAGCATCCAAGACTAGTTTGTGCCAGGCTGGAATCGCCACATCTTCCCATTGATAATGAAGTATGTCTTGGGTTTCAGGGGGCCAGCTTGTTGTTACCCATACTGGTGTGTTATCCCCTTTGCAACCTGCCGGTAGACCGCTCATCATCACAATTTTTTTGATTCCTAACATTTCCGCAAGTTGAAATGTTTTTTTTGTAACGTCTAAATCTTTCTGATAAGCGAGTGGATTACCGGAACAGTTTAGGGTAATTAATTCAATATTGCGTTTTTTTAGGGCGTCCATATACTTGGTGCGAGAAGTTTTGCTCGCAATCAATTCATCAAGCTGTAAATGGGGTGCTTTTGACCAATTACCAGTTGGGATCTCTAAGGCCTGAATTCCAAAACTGTGAACCATGTCGAGCATTTCTTCAAAAGCCATATGGCCTAGTGAATCAGGGATATAAGATAGTTTCATCCAGACATCCTCCTTTATTTGGCGTAAAAATCGGGACAGGTCGGCATTGTAATTGGCACAATCGTACCTTTTTCCCTAGCTTCCGTACAAGCATCCGCTGTAATGCAGGCTACATAGCCATCCCATGCCGTAGGCCCTTTGACAGTGTCTTGCTTGACAGCGTCGACCCACTGCTGAAACTCAATATCGTA
>OMOF01000958.1 GCA_900290375.1 Candidatus Desulfosporosinus infrequens | reverse complement strand
GTCAAAGGTAGTAGGCGACACGGTTAAATCGTTTAGTTTCATCAAGAACAGATATTTGATGCGGCAGAAGTTGTATCATGATGTTTCAACCTGCTCTTTCTTGGTCATGAACCTTTGTATCCTTTTGACCGCTGTTTTTGATCTCATTACGTATGGAGTCGGATCTCATTCTTGTGGTATAATTCGAGTGGGTATTTCCTTGTTTAGGTCCGTTTGGTGTTAGCGCACCAGCGGGCCTTTTCTGTTGTGCATCACCTCCTTTCATGGTAAGACTTTCAACACTCTCGCCTTCGAATTTCCTTAACTTTTCCTTGGATAATTACATTTCCTATTCACCTCGTCGTTCGCAACGATCACTGTAGAACATGATCGGAATTCCTAACCCCTTCGCGGCATCGATCTCGGTCATCATTCCTTCCGATATTTTTCCTCCAAAGGCCCATAATTCGTCACTCCGGCTCAACATCTGTAAACCAAGGAATTTACCATCTTCTCGTTCTTCCTTAACGCTGTCGTCAAGGAATTGAGTATTGTGAAGATGTGGTGCAAAGGGTAAATCACCCTGATTACACACAAACCGACAATACCCCTGAGCCTTTGAGGTGTTATACTCCACATCACCTTTATATGGGCTACAAACATAAACTAATTTCATAATTATTTCTCCTCTCTATAATGAAAAAAGCTCCTGGTTGAAACCAGAAACTTATTTACATAGATACACAAAGAAACGCGCATGATAGTTTTAAGTTTTTAAGGTCCATTTACATAATTAAGTTTGTTGTTTAATCATTTACATAAACTATTTAAACCATTTACTATATTTTTATATTAGCTTAAAGAAAATAAAAAATCACTCGGAGATTGGAGGGAAATATGGATAACAAAGACAATCCGGAAAGAGCGCAGTATATGAGGCAATATGACGCTGGACAATACGTTAAGAACCTTCGAGATGGAATGACCTTGGCGACTATTTGTAAGGCGCTTGGTGTGACTGCCGCGCATTTGTCAGAAATCGAGAGAGGTAAGATGCCCTCTGATCACTTCATTTCTACCCTTGCCAGAGTTTACAAGGTTGATGAAAACGATCTGTTTAGGCGATGGGGTAAAATACCTATTTTGTCAAAAGAAGAAATACTTACCTACAAGTCCTTACAACGCATTTTGACTGATATCAGCATGAATCGAAAATTGACCGAGGCTGAGAAAGATGATTTGTACGACAATATGTACGAAGTTTACCGAAGTTTCCTCGAAAAGAAAAATCAAGAGGGGGATATTTAATGCTTTATCGTCTGTTTATTAATGTTATGAATTTCCTCAATAACAACTTTGGATATGCATGGGCAATAAGAATCAAACTATTTTTATTGGTTTTTGCATGTGTAGGTGTTACGTCCGTAGTCTCACTTCTTATGTCATCAGACTTTTTTTTAAACGTGGACAAGAATCCTTTGTTATCGTCTAAAGCAACGATTATTGGGCCAACTGAAATTAACCCTAATTTTAGTTCGAATCCTAAGAATTTTAAGATGGCCGTTGAGGTTAATATCAGATATTTTTTAATCAGGATATTTCATAAGAAAGACATTGCTTATGAAAATTTAAAACTCATTCT
>OMOF01000961.1 GCA_900290375.1 Candidatus Desulfosporosinus infrequens | reverse complement strand
AAAGACGGGTTATCTGCAAGTACACTTGTACAGACCTTTCTCTCTTGACCATTTCTTAAAAGAACTGCCTAGTACCGTAAAGAAAGTGACGGTGCTCGATCGAACCAAAGAATCAGGGGCATTGGGTGATCCCTTGTATCTAGATGTCTGTGCGGCGTTTATTGATAGCGAAATACACCCTAAGGTTTTGGCTGGACGTTATGGTCTGTCTTCAAAAGATGTAACACCAGCCCAGATGATTGCGGTGTATAACAACATGATTCTCGATAAACCTAAAAACCATTTTACGGTGGGTATTAATGATGATCTTACCCATTTATCCTTAGCAGTAGGGGAAGAAGTGGATCTGGCTACTGATGGGACGATTAGTTGTAAATTCTGGGGTCTTGGTTCCGATGGTACGGTTGGTGCCAATAAAAACTCCATCAAAATCATTGGCGATTATACAGATATGTATGTGCAAGCTTACTTTGAGTATGATACGAAGAAATCAGGTGGCGTGACCAAATCTCATCTGCGCTTTGGTAAAACGCCGATTCGTTCTAGTTATTATGTGAAGAAAGCGAATTTTATCGCTTGTCATAATGCCTCATACATAAACAAATACGATATTGTAAGTGATATTAAAAATAATGGTATTTTCTTATTAAATTGTAGCTGGCAAGGCAAAGAACTAGAAGAAAACCTACCTGCTAGTGTGAAGAGAGCCTTAGCGAAGAAAAATATCCAATTTTATGTGATTGATGCCACCAAAGCTGCTAAAGAAATTGGTTTGGGCAATCGTACCAATATCATCCTACAAGCTGCATTCTTCAAGTTAGCCAACGTCATTCCAGTACCGCAGGCGATTGAATACATGAAAGATGCCATTCTTAAGTCCTATGGTAAAAAAGGCGATAAGGTTGTAAATATGAACTATGCCGCCATTGACCAAGGGGTAAATGGGGCACAAAAGATTGAAATCCCTGCAAATTGGATAGAGGCGGTAGATGCTACTGCCGATGTGGCTACCAATGAGAATTTACCTGATTTTATCAAAAACATTCTAATTCCTATTAATGCCCAACAAGGCGATGATATTCCAGTGAGTGCTTTTGCCGCGATGGCAGATGGTACCTTCCCCATGGGAACATCGGCGTATGAAAAACGCGGAGTGGCCGTGGATGTTCCGAAGTGGAATGCAGATCATTGTATTCAATGTAATCAATGTTCTTATGTTTGTCCCCATGCTGCGATTCGGCCGTTTTTACTGACGGAGGAAGAAACAGCTGCCGCGCCACAAGGTTATGATACGAAAAAAGCAAATG
>OMOF01000964.1 GCA_900290375.1 Candidatus Desulfosporosinus infrequens | reverse complement strand
TTTAGGGGAAATACCTGAGCTTCTCTTAGATGAAAAAGAAATATGTCAAGTTATATTAAACTTTTCCAACAATGGATATGAGGCTATGCCATTGGGTGGATGTTTAACCATAAAAACATATCAATTGGATAATAAGGTTATTTTAGAAGTGCAAGATAAAGGGGAAGGAATTAAAAAAGAAATATTGGATAAAATTGGTACGCCATTTTTTACTACGAAAGAAAAGGGAACAGGACTAGGGTTGGCAGTCTGTAAGAGCATTATAACTCAACATAATGCCCAGTTAGATATCCAGTCCAGTCCTGAAGGGTCTAATTTCCGGGTTATATTCAATATCGGTTCATAGTTAAATGTCTTTAGCGACTTAACCATATAATAAATTTATTACTACTATATTGCGAGACTATAGACAGTTCGCTAACATAGTGCTAATCTTCACTTACAAAGAACTCAACGCTTAGGTTTAAACGAACAACGACCACAGTTAATGGAAAGGTGGGATTTGTATGTCCAACTTGACATTTAATAACCCTATACCTTTGGATGCAACGATCAAGAGGGAGACAGGAGAAAGAGCTTATCCGATTTGGCTCGTAGTCAATCCGAAGCATCCTGCTGTTCGCCATATTATTTGGACGCCTGTTTTAGCCGAGATACAGGACAAAGTGTATAGAGAAACACATACGAGAATAGACACTTCTGATCTTTACATTAGGAATGCGGTTCGCGATAGCGGAACCGTTCCTAATACGTTAAAGTGGTGGGGAACAGATGTAGCTCAAGAAATAGAGTTATTTCGGGGTATTGTGCTTGAACATAAACCCAAGATTATTATTTCCTTTGGTGCCTTTCCTTTTGAATTTTTGAGGCGTGTCTACGAGATCAAGCCCGAAAAAGGGCCTAAGTTTTGGAGTACTTCTAACTTAGGCGATGAATTCGGAAAATCAATTGAGAATTTTGATATAAATAGAACTAATCGGATTCCTTTACTACGCCGAGTGATTTCAAGTGGCAAGTTCAGAGAAGATCAGGATTTGTTCATCGAAAATTACTTTCATTATGTAGGGGCAAAGATCGCTGAAAAGATTATTGAGAACAAAAATAGTTTTAACATATGGATTGAGTAAACAAACATAAAAAGAACGACTATGAAAATAAATGAATGCTATAATGAAAAACAGCCGATGCGGCTGTTTTTTGCTTATCTAGATTGTAAATTAGAAGGAAATAATTAGAAAGTGGAGAATATCTACGAGGAGTGATGGAAAACTTTTGCTGATCAATGGTCCTGGAAAAGGGCCTATCAAAACCCAACTTAGCGGTTGTCGAAGAACTTGTACGAGAAATATATGGTAAGCAAAGGATTTGAATTTGCTTCTAAGTGTTCTGCTTTAGAAGCATAGGTATAGTTAAAATAGTCTGTCTGATAGAAAATGATATGATTGGTTAAGAACAGCAAGTGAGAAAAGTGGTGTATGTATTGTTATGAGAAAAGAAAAATCGATCGGCTACTTTGCTCGGGAACGATGGATCTATATTCAATTA
>OMOF01000968.1 GCA_900290375.1 Candidatus Desulfosporosinus infrequens | reverse complement strand
GTAATAAAAAAGGCTAAAAAAATGGTCACATAGTAAATCGCAGCGACCTCTAAATAAGTTAAGTTATTTAGCTCTGGGACTTTATTGAAATTCACTCCAATACTCGAAGATGTAATCAATATTGTGGCCAATGCCATACCAAAGCGCGGGCTAGGATTGGCTGAAATGGAAACTACTGCTAATGTAAATGCAATGATGAGCATTAAATTAAATTTCACAAAAGAAATAAAGCTACTATTCTTTAAGATAATAAAAGCTCGTAATCCTAATTGTTCATCATTGGCATTTTCTTTAATCATTTTCCCTACCGTACCGCTTTGAATTACTTTATAGCCATCAATCAGTTTCTCTTGATCTACATCGACTTTGCGAATCAAAACTACATCACTATATTTTTGAGACTTAGGAACAATTTCATAGTTCAAGATTTGTGTATCTAATGGATAACAAATGCTAATTGCTGAAAAAATGTGCCCTGATACTAATCGTTGCCGTTCCATATCCATGTTGCCAATAGTCTCTTTACTAATGACTTTTTTGTTATTGATATTGCCATTATTTAGATTAAATTCTGGAAATACCGTTCCCTTATCTCCATACATATCGACAACGGTTTCTAAAGCATATACACCACGCTTCACATCGACATCCCGTATGTTCTTAAAATAAATATCAGCATAAGAGGTATTCTTACTTTTTATAACCTCCATTATTTTGATTTCTTTCTCTTCTTCTGCAATCATACTCTTTACCATTTGTTGTTCCTGGCGATGCAGTGTAAATACTAAAAACAACGCGATGCTAAGATACAGTAGTAAGGTTACTCCAATGATTATTTTATTCTTTTTCGACATAAACCTACCTCCATCCTTCCATTTTGCATATTCACAATTCCTAAAGCGTAGATTATAAATCTTCCTTATATGAAAGTAGCATCGCAACCTCACTTAGAATAATCAGAGCTGCCATTACTCCTTCTGGTGTATTCATATCGGTCACTGAAGTTGTATATTGGGGAGGTACTTCTTTGGCTTGCGAACCTAGTGTTGTTTCTGTATTTGCTGCAAACATATCACTGGAATACGTATCGCCTTCATAGACATCTTTTTGAAAAGGATTGGGAAATACACTGGCTTCTACCTTAGGAGAATT
>OMOF01000969.1 GCA_900290375.1 Candidatus Desulfosporosinus infrequens | reverse complement strand
TAACTAGCAAAAATAAGAATAAAAATAATGTCAATCCTGCCACGCTATTAAAATATTTAGAAAAACTTTCACCAGAATCAGAAGCCGAATCTATGTTGGCGCAGAGGTTGACACCAGATAAATTAATTCGTCTAAGGATGTATTGCAATGAACTTGCCAAGATCAAAAAATATATTGATGATGCCGAACAGGACATTGCCGAGCATGGAGCCGTAGAATTATTTGTTCAAGGCGCACAACAATGCAGAAGAAAAAATCCTGCAATGCAAAATTTCCTTGAACTGGAACGAATGTATTTTACCTTATTCAATCGGATCGAACGTATTATTGATGGTGAAATAAAAGTTGTTGATGATATTTGGAAGTAGCTTGCAAAATATATTGACAATTTAGGCGAAAAGTTAGGCCGTCACATTAAAATGACGGTCTTTTTTGTGTTTTCTTATGAAATTACGGTCAAAATCGAGAGTTGTAGCATTTTTCTAAGGTCATTTTGAAAAGAAAGGATCTTATCGAATCTTTTCGAGCCTTTTCGAATCTTATCGAATCTTTTCGAATCTTCGCATGGTCGTCACGGTATTCGGTGCGTTATGCTGATGCTTTTAGCAAATATGATGCTATAGTGCTGGTGCTGATGATCGGGGAGTGTCCGACAGATAAGGGCAACGATGCAAACAATATCAATAGTCAGTCTGATGTAAAGTATTCCTTGCCACAAGTAAAACTATCTATATTTCATGTGATTTAGTGCCGTATATACCGCCCTATTGGTGTTTTTAAAGCGTTTTATGGGTTGTTTGATGTTGGTATAGGGCAATATGTTTATTTGTTACTGTAATAAGAGTATTCATCTTACCAGAAGGGGCAAAGTTTGAAGGATAATAATTATCCATAAATAATCACTATGAAATATGCTTCAGAAGTCCAAAAGTCAGGCAAGGAATTACCTCTTTATGGGAATAACAGGGAGGTCTAGGGTAAAAAGGTACTTCCAGAGTTCAAAAGTTGCTAGGGGTCGCTTGCCGCGCGGTGAAAATCTAGCTAAACCCTCAAAAACCTCATTTCGCTTTCGCACCATTCTAATTGAGAATGAAAAGTAA
>OMOF01000970.1 GCA_900290375.1 Candidatus Desulfosporosinus infrequens | reverse complement strand
AATTCGAAAATTTTAGAATCAATTTTTCCTGATAATACCTTTTTGAAGTTATTCAAATATAATTCTTTTCTTTGCTCGTCCATCATATCAAAATGTAGCTCTTCAGAACAAAGGATATCCTTGCTATCCTGTTTTACAAAATAACTACAAATTTCTTGGATTTTCAATTTAGAGTTGTTTGGTTTCAGTTCTCTGCGGACACTGGCAATGTCTTCCTTATTCATACATTTCTTTATCTCCCTTTTACCAACTATTTATTCAGTAGACGGTTTCTATTTTAGCATACAAATGGGGCATAATTGTATCTAGACTCAACCATGGTTTCAATTCTTCTAATCCTGGGTATGTATGTCTCAGCAAAGACACCATTCTTTTCTAGGAATTAAACTGAAGTCGAAATCCGTAGATTTTAGACCTTCACCTTTATCAATTTCTCTTAAAAGCTATTTATGACTTTTATTTTTTTCAAACCCGATCCCCCTTTACTCGGTATTTTTAGAGATCAGACAACTATTAATATAATACTAGACGTTCTGAATATCTCATAATTTAATGCCAAAAACCCCTCCCACCATTTCTAGCGGAAGGGATTGTGACACATATGGTTCTTTGAATTCGGTCTTCCATTCATCCTTCTTTAACCAATTGTCATTATATACTTGTTTATGGTTTAAGATCCGAATAACTTAAAGCCACACCATTAATTGTAAAGGACGGTCCCAATAGAGGGAGATCTGATTTTAAATCAATTTGAATTTGATTTGATATAAATATTTTTATTCCCTGATGTTGATATTCATCATAGAACTTTGTACTTTTAGTTTTGTTGCCAGCCTCTGACCAGAGTCTGCTAATGCAACCATTTCAACTGTAGCCGACTTCTTTTTTAATAATCAAATTTCCCCCCTTTTTTTCAATAATATTTCTTGCTTTGTCCTCAATAATAAATTCCATACACTGTTACCCCCCGTAATCCATAGCGAACTCGTTTAGCTTAGCTGAACATCGATCGGGACTTCGGTGGCAGAGTCTACCTCCTTCGCCGCCAAGTATTTCTTTTGGGAAAGGCGGCTCGGCGATACTCTCCACCGGAGACTATCGTCGCCGAAGCAGAATCAGGAACACCCAGAAACTTTTAAAGATTTCTACTTTTTACTCTATAAAGGATGCGCCATCAGAAACAAGCGTGGGAATCGGAAAAGAACATCACCATTTTTCTGTTGGGGATAGCATCGAATGATACCGTTTAGAACATCCTGTTCAAATAATGGCTGCTTTTCTTCTGGGAGAGCACTAAGATAGGGACGCATTCCGGTTCCCCGATACCATTCTAAAATGTCCTCATGTGATTTTAATACATGGTAGTAGGTGACTTCCCAAACCTTAAAATCCGTCGCTATCTCAGAGAAAATATCATAATACTCACTTGGGTTCAAGGTATGATAGGGGCGCTTCCGAGGAAAATAACCCGTCCATTCTTCTGAAACTCTGATTTCATCAATGATTTGTTGAATGGGCTCATTGAAATTAAACGGAATTTGAATTGCCAAAACCCCTGAGTTTCCAAGGAGTCCCAGGAGATTTTTTAATAGTAACCTGTGATCTGGCACCCATTGAATACAGGCATTGGAGAAAACGATGTCAAAATCCTTGTCCAGCCCTGATAAATCTCCGCCTACATCACAGAGCGAGAAATCAAGGTGTGGATAATTTTCTTTTGCTTTAGAAACCATATTCTCCGAGTTGTCGACGCCTGCGATATACGCCTCCTTGAATCGACGTGCAAGAACCTCTGTACTGTTTCCCGGTCCGCAACCGATATCGATAATCTTCTTCGGGTTCTCCATACCAATACGATTCACCAAATCAATAGCAGGTTGTGTCCGTTCATTTTTAAATTTCAGGTATTGATCCGCACTCCAATCCGTCATGTTATCCCCTCCTATTATCAAGATATTTTACAATCCCACCACAATTCAATATTTCTTGCATGAAAGGTGGCAAAGGAGTGATTTCGAGGGTACTGTCGGAGGTGATATTTCTTATGGCCCCCATTTCAGTGTCAATCTCCAGTACATCACCCTGTCTGATCTCATCCGCCTTTTCACATTCCACTAACAGCAGCCCAATGTTGATGGCGTTGCGATAAAAAATCCTGGCAAAGCTTCTGGCAACGACTGCACTGACACCTCTTTCTTTTAGAACGGCAGGAGCCTGCTCCCTTGAAGATCCGCACCCAAAATTATCATTGCCGGCAATAATATCCCCCGGTTTAAAATCTTTCGTAAAGTTCCCATAGAATTCAAAGGTATGGGGAGCCATTTGCTGGATTGTAGCCTGACTCAGGTATTGAGCAGGAATGATCTGATCGGTATCTACATTATCTCCAAATTTGATAGTTTTGCTTTTGATCATATTATATCACCTTCCTCGGATCGGTTATTTTTCCATAGAGTGCAGAAGCTGCTGCAGTTGCTGGGCTGGCAAGATAGATTTCTCCATCTGGGCTACCCACGCGGCCTTTAAAATTCCGATTGGCAGTTGTAAGGAGACGCTCACCAGGCCCGATAATACCAATGGTGCCGCCAAAGCAAGCGCTGCAGCCAGGGGGGGATACCATGGCGCCGCTTTCAATGAAATTCCTGATCAGACCTCGTTCCATTGCCTCCATGTATACCGCGTTGCTGGCAGGTGTGACAAGCATCCGCACCTTGTCGGAGATCCTTTTTCCCTTCAGAATAGCCGCCGCTGTTTCAAGATCCTCGAACCTGCCATTGGTACAAGCACCCAGAAACACTTCATCAATCTCGAGACCTTCAAAGTCGGACAGAGGTTTGACTTGATCCACGCTGTGGGGATAGGCGATCTGGGGTTCCAAGTTCGCTACATTGTAAGTTAAGACCCGTTCATAAGAAGCATCCTCATCGGGCTCAATCACTGGATAATATTCTCTTCCCCATTCCTTCATGAAGGCTTTCACCTTATCATCCGGTTGCACATAGGCAAATTTTGCTCCTGCTTCAATGCCCATGTTGCAAAGGGTCGCCCGCTCAGAAACCGTCAAGTCCCTAACGGCCTCCCCCTCAAAAACCAGGGCCTTATAAGTAGCACCCTTGGCGGTCAGGTCACCGATCACCTTCAGGACGAGATCCTTGGAGTATACACCCTTGGGCCATTTTCCGCTGACATGGATCTTGATGACGGGAGGCACCTTGATCCAGACCTTGCCCTCCTTCCAACCAACTGCCACATCCGTTGATCCCATACCTGTGGAAAGGGCTCCGATGGCACCATAGGTACAGGTATGGGAATCGGCACCAATGATAAAATCGCCCGGTTTGGCATGATGCTCCAGCATGAGCTGATGACATACCCCCACACCGTCGTAAACGTATTTCAACTCCTGATCCATTCCAAACTGCCGCATCTTTTTGTGGGTTTCCGCTGCATCAACAGAACAGCAAGGCGTATAATGATCCATAACTAAAACCACCTTTTCCCGATCAAAAACCCGTTCACCCTTTAATTCTTTTTTGAATACATCAATCGCCAAGGTGGTTGTAGCATCATTGGCCATCACATAATCGAGCTTCACATCAACAATCTGTCCCGGTTTAACGACTTTAAGACCAGCATGGGTAGCAATGATTTTTTCAATCGCATTCATTATGCAATCCCCCCTTTTTCATTTATTCCATCCTACTCCATTTCCTGTTATAATTAAAATACCTATTTATCATACTATTTATAACCGGAGGTTATAATATGTTGCATACAGAGCTTTATAAGGTTTTCTATTTTACCGCTATGTGTCAGAGCCTTTCTGAAGCTGCAGAAAGGCTCTATATTAGTCAGCCAGCCATCAGCAAATCTATTAAAAAGTTGGAAGCCTTAACTGGTTGTACCCTTTTCATCAGAAATTCTAGGGGTGTCACCCTCACAACAGAGGGGCAGATTCTCTATGATTATGTGAAAATTGCCTTTGAAACCCTGAACAATGGAGAGATGATGCTGGAAAAGCTGAAAAAGAGGACCGAGGGTATTGTCAAAGTGGGCATAAGCGACACGCTTTGTAGATACTTCTTTTTACCTCATCTGGAGGCATTTCATTATCAGTACCCCGGCCTACGCATTCAAATCATCAACCGGACTTCACCGGATACCTTGAAGCTTTTGGAACAAGGGCAGCTTGATTTTGGCATTATCAGCATTCCCATGGACAAGGGAGACCTGGAATATATCGAGTTGATGACCGTTCAGGACATCTTTGTGGCAGGCAGGAAGTATGACATCACGGAAAGCGCCCTCCCCCTTGAGAAGCTTGTGAGTTACCCGCTCCTTATGTTGGAGGCCAAGAATCTGTCACGAATCTATATTGACGACTATTTTAAGGCCAATCATCTCAGCGTTACACCCGAAATAGAGATCAGCAGTATGGATATCTTAATTGAATTTGCAAAGATCGGGTTGGGGATTGCCACGGTGATCAAAAGTTTTGTTTCTGAGGAACTAGCTCTAGGTATACTGAAGGAAGTTTCGGTCTTCCCTGCCATACCGCAACGCAAAATAGGTATTGCGACGAAAAAGAATATTTCGGTTTCTCTGGCTTCCCAGTCCTTTATAGCCTTTTTAAATGGGACAAGGGTTACGAGTCAGTAAACGATGAATGAGTGAATATTCTACAATAGTTATCTAATGCCGTACTAAAAAAGTTCCTTCAGTTTCAGAAAATATTAAGAAAAGACTCAGCTAACTTTCAGTTAACCCTCAGCCTCCTTTCAGATTCGTATTGCATAATGACATTGTCTTACAGATACATATTGCAAGCGCGACTGAAAATGGAAAGGAAGTATTAAACTGATGAAAATTAGGAAAGCAAGCACAACTGTAACGGCTACGGCGATGGTAACACTTATCTCGGCATCTTCTGTATTAGCAGATACGGCAAGCCATAGTTCAGTACACGCTCTAAAATTTCCTCAAGCACAGTCTGTCGGAGTTTAACGGTGGGTTTATGACGCCCACAAATGGTGGATCTAATCAAGGCCCTAATAACTCAAACTCACCAAATTAAGTAAAACACTTGGATTTAAAAGTTCAATAAACAATAGCGCCAGCATTATATTGATAAGGATGCTGGCGCTATTGTTTATAATATGGGTTATAAGATCCATGGGTATAATTTGACCAAGGGTTAGTTTGACATTGAATACTAATCATAAAGTAAAAATTGTTATTGTGAAGATGAGGCGACTCAAAACAAATAACAGACTAGCGTTAACCGTATTTATAAGTGAAGGAGTGTGGAAAAATGAAAAAAGCATTGACCATTATAATACTATTAATCAGTTTTCTTATGACCGTACAGCCTGCATTTGCTGACACAATTCAAAACCAATCCTATGTTCCACTGACAGTAAGTGACGTTACCCCTTTGCTAAGCCAGAGCGATGTGATCAAAACCGGAGATGTAGAGCCTGACAAACAATTAAATATAACCATCGCGCTTAAGTTACGTAACAAAAATATTTTAAAACAAAAAATGGGTATAGCACATTCCAAAAGAACAGTTGGCAGGGTTGTAAGTGATCAAGACCTAGCGAATAGCTATTTGCCAGATGAAAATTCGCATAATAAGATCATTGATTTTTTAAAGAGCAATGGGTTGCAGATTACTAAGACATATAACAGCCGTATGGCAATTCAG
>OMOF01000971.1:2164-16946 GCA_900290375.1 Candidatus Desulfosporosinus infrequens | reverse complement strand
TTTTAGAAATATTTAACTATTTTTTGTCCACAATTGCCATTTTGATTTTAAAAATAGCCAATCCAACTTGCTTATTTCACTATTTATGAACTTCTAGTTATCCTACTTTTTATACTTTAAACTGGTTTGTTCCAGCTTCCATTATTGACATAATTTACCAAATCTAAAATTTCCCCGCTCTCGCTTATATACCATTTATTCTGCAAATAAGTGGTAATTCCTCCTTGACTGGATTATTAATTGTGCTTGCACCGACAAACATAACTGTGTTATTTTTTTCGAAATTGTCTGAGGAAACCATATTACTTGTACTTTCACCTTTTGCTTACAATTATTTAACGAATTAAGGTAATCCAGCTACGTTCATAAAGAACTCAATTTGAAATGACCTCACGACATGTATCGTCAATAGCTATATCAGTAAGTTTAACCTTGTCAATCAAGATCTGAAGATCTTTTCTAACTAAATCATATGGTAATTTTACAGTTTCTGCTATTTTAGCTATCCATTCTTACATACTTGAGGTCCTTTAGGAGTGCTTTTTTCCCCCTAACTTCGGATAAGTATCTATAAATGATGCGACATAACTAAAGTCTCAAAATAATGTCCGTCTATACAAATTAGAATTTAACCTATTTTACTAATTTCATCTGTTATCAATAATTTCGAAATATACATTGCTTTTATCATGTTCTTAAAGCGGGTGTGATGAGAGGTACCCTCCGCAAATTTTAGCTGTGCTTTTTCACATTTGCTGATAATTGAAGATACGGGTCGTAGTGCTTCTATCAATTCTTCTTTTGTATATTTGTCTACAACATTTTAACTTCGGCGCATTGCTTTCATTATTTATTATTATATTGAAAACTAATTGTCGGGCAGTTGGATGCCACGCCAACCGCTTACATCGCATTGGCCATATTCATTATCACCCACAGCAACTACCGTTCCGTCCGATTTAAGGCCGAGAGTATGAGCACAACCCACTGCAACCGCCACAATATCGCGCCAGCCACTTACATGGCATTGGCCATGCTCATTCCAACCCACAGCCGCCACGGTACCATCCGATTTAAGGCCGATGGTATGATAACTACCCGCCGCTATCGTCACAATACCGTGCCAGCCGCCTACATCGCATTCTCCTTCCTTATTGCGACCAACAGCTACCACCGTGCCGTCAGATTTAAGCCCAACCGTATGAAGGTAACCCGCCGCTATCGCCACAATATCGCGCCAGCCGCTTACATTGCATTGTTGATACCGATTATTACCCACAGCCGTCACCGTGCCGTCCAATTTTAGACCGATGGTATGCCAGTCACCCGCAGCGACCGCCAAAATACCATGCCAGCCGCTTACATTGCATTCACCTTCATTATTGCGACCCACAGCCACCACCGTGCCATCTGATTTAAGCCCAATGGTGCGACGCCAACCCGCCGCAACCACTATAATATCGCGCCAGTCGTTTACATCGCATTGGCCATGCTTATTCCAACCCACAGCCACCACAGTACCGTCAGATTTAAGTCCGATGGTATGAGCATTACCCGTGTTCGTCGCCATATGAACATTACCAGCCGCGACTGCCACAACATCGCACCAGCCGCTTACATCACATTGGCCATATTTATTATCACCCACAGCCGTCACCATTCCGTCAGATTTAAGACCAACGGTATGACGACGACCCGCAGCTATGGTATCTTTGTCTTTATATAAGTTCATTCCACTACCTCCAGCGCGCATGGTTTCAATTATCCTATATAAAAACGACTAAATCAAGATTCGTGTCAAAAGCAACTTCCCGTTGGTGTATTATAACGAAGTCCGAAAATCACACCAAAGCTGAGTTTGCTGCCCAAAGACCGCCCCGATTTACCGAGCTTTTTTAAACGTCAGTATTTAATCAAAGTCCAATGCAAATAATAAAGGCAACAAATTATCTTACAAGGATGGTAAAAATGAGCGAAGTAAAACCTATGTTTGGAACCGAAAAACTAGCAAGATTAAAGAAAGTCTTACTTCATAGCCCGATTGAATCACTCTCTACTATTACTCAATCAAATTATAAGTATCACTTATTCAATTATGTTCCGAACGTTGATCAGTATTTACTGGAGCATGAGCAATATGCTCAGTTGCTACAAGCACACGACGTAGAGGTGCTTCATGTCAGGAACTTTGTTCACAAAACAAAGGAATTGTTAGCTAAACTCCCGAATTTGCCATATCTTCATGACACGGCCGTCGTCACGAGTAAAGGGGCTATTTTATCAGAAATGAGTCCTGGTACCCGGGCGGGGGAGGAACAGGTAGTTAAGGAAGTTCTCACAAATATTGGTATCCCTATCTTTCATGAATTTGAAACTGATGAACAGTTTGAAGGATGCTTAATTTTGTCTCCCACTACGTTAATCATCGTTGATACTGAACGGCTTAACCCTAGCACGATCGAACGGTTTTTTGCTAAAGCCCTAGAAATTTTTGAGGAAGTGATCTATGTAGAGGCGCCACAGGCGCGAAGATTCATGCATCCAGATATGATTTTTAACAGGATCAGTGAGAATTTAGTCCTCTATTTCCCACCAGCATTTCTTCGTACTTATTTAATTAACCGATATAAGCGAATCGAAATTGATTTAAAAACTTATTTAGGAACGAAAAATATTGAACTCGTCGAAATAAATGACGTAGAGCAGCAAAATTGGGGTTGTAGTTTTGTTCCATTAGAACCTAATATCCTCATTCACTACGATATGGCTCTAAACGATCAAACTAAAAAAAGGTTGAAACAACGTGGAGTACAAACGATCGAATTTCATCCTGAAGCCTTATTAGCTGGAGGTGGAAGCCTCCGCTGTCTGACCTTAAGACTTTGGCGTGCCTAATTGGCTCAACAAAAACAGCCCTTAACTTTAAAATTGTAACAGCTAAGCTAGCCCATTATAAATTCAGCCAGTTATATACTCAAACTGTAAAAGGGGCTATCACAGGCGGGGACAAATCTTTGAAAAGACTCCTTACAGGGCTCTAAAAAGCAAGTGCTTTGTCAAGCGTTTTGCCAAGGCCAGTACGGTAAGAGTAGGTGGCAAACCCCACTCCGTCGGGATCACGGAACAATCACAAACATATAAGTTGTCATACTCGCTCTTTAAATTGGAATCAACGATTTCTCCTATCCTTACCAAACCCCCAGGATGGGCAGAAGTCCAGACAGTATTGTACAATCTCTTGGCTCCAGCATGCAACAAAATTTCTTTGGCCTTAATCTCGCCTAGTTGCATCGTTTGTTTGTCAGCCTCGCTAAAGATCTTATGAACCTTTCCTCGTTTAATACTACCGCCCAGGCCATCTCTCACCTTAACCATGATCCCCATGGTTCTCCCGTGTTGCCAAACTCGGTTTGGACGTAGTGCTTGGACGCTAAACAATTGGTAAACCAGTTTAGGCAGGGTAAGGTCTGTGAGAACAAATCCTTCTTTTTCAAAAATCATCCCGGCAGCCATCGGTATTTCTTTACCTGCCTCGAAGCCCTCCGTCAGCCCCTGGACAATCGTGATGGGATCGCAGAAAAATCCTTCACCTGCTTTATTGATTTTACTGGCTTGAAGAATCTGGGCAGTTCCCAGCCCTCCGGCAGAGAGCACTATTTGGGAGGCGTACATTTTCTGGCGTTCACCTTGTACTGTTGCTTCCACCCCTATAGCCTGTTTTCCATTTACAATAACACGGGTTACTTCTGAACAGGTTAGCAACACCGCGCCTGATTCGACTGCATCCTTTACATAGCGAGTGGCATTCCAGAGGGCCTCATCAGGAAAATGTCCTGGAGCACATAGGTCCTGGTAAATAAACTTGTCCAACTTCCCCCACGCAAACCCTAGGTTAACTGCGCTTTCCCAATTTTTTTGTGCGGCGGGACCGATTAATTCATCTCTCAGAGGCGCTAAAGGCAGTTCCCTTCTCAGTTCTTCAACTTCATTGGACAAATCGATTCCAAATTTGGCAAACAGTTTTGCCGGTGGGTCATAAGCTGTTCCGTAGTATAGTACTGATGTCCCTCCGGTCCGGATCCCTCTTACAAGGGTCTTACCCTTGCCAATGAACATCATCTCTTTATTCTTTAGCATTCTGGGTATGTTAATGGAAAGGTCTGCCTGCCCCTTTTCTAAGAGCAGAACCTTTTTGTGGTGCCTAGCCATTTCTCGCGCAATACAGGCCCCTGAAGGACCTGTTCCGACAATTATTACATCCCAATTCTTTTTTTCTAAACTCATCCTGTTCATCCCTTTAATTGCTAATCCTGCCTGGTTTAACATTCTTAATAGTCTCGTCATGATTACCAATGTTTCGGAATAAAACGCCATCTTCGATATACAACTTATCATCTCCTTTTTCAGATTATACGAAAATCCTATAATCTTTCGTTCAGATAAGTTCTATTTTTTCGATTTCGGCGTTCCATCACTAAATTAGATCTTAAATCGGTCTCTCTAAGCTTTTTAATGATAACTGCTCTTTTGTCATGGTTAATGTTGCCGACTAACTGTTCGCGTAATTCCCCCATGTGTTTATCAATTGCGCTTCTTCAGATGTGCAAAAAACTATCAGGGTACAACGATTATTGTTTAAAGATAATCAATAATGCAATAAAGCAAGAATCCCTAGATTACCTGATTTTACTTGCTTCCAGGGATTCTTTTCAATTATCCGTTCAAATCTGCATCCACAGCATAGCTCTCAAGGGCTTCAAAATATTCCAATCTACTTTCTTTTGCAATGGAGACCGGAAGGAAACCATGAACCATCAACTGATAGTTCATTATCAACCTCGAGGTTCTACCGTTACCGTCAACAAAGGGATGTATCTTCACAAACTCTGCATGGGTCCATGCTGCAAACTCGATTCCGTTCATTTCTGTTCTGTAGGGTAGATCAGCATAGAAACTTTTGACCTGTTGATACGCCTCATTCGGTGACAGCGGAGTATGCCTAGCACCGGAAATGTAAACATCTACATTGCGGTATATACCGCCAACCATAATGTTTTCCATTAAAATTGCATGCATATCTTTAACCCTTTTTTCATCAAGAGGTTCCTCATCAACAATGCATGCTTTGACGTATTGATGATGACCACTGCGGACCTCTCCCTTCGCTTAGACCCGATCTACGAACCTATCGCGCGGCGCTACCAGCAAAACCCTGCGGAATTCACTGACGCCTTCGCCCGCAGATGGTTTAAGCTGACCCACCGCGATATGGGACCACGTTCACGCTATCTCAGTCCTGAGGTTCCTGCGGAAGATTTAATCTGGCAAGACCCGATGCCGGCAGTTGATTACGTATTGAGTGACGAACTGGATAACGCGAATCTTAAGGGGGAAATCATGGTTTCCGGCCTGTCACTCTCCCAGCTTATCGGGGCAGCCTGGGCATCGGCGTCTACCTTCCGCGGCTCTGATAAACGCGGCGGGGCCAACGGAGCCCGCATCCGTCTTGAACCTCAGTAGGGAAATAGCAGTCTATGTTTGCTTTTTATTTTGTCAAGCACTGCATCCTGCCCCAAATTGCCTCAACATACCTTGCTATCAGGTTGTGAATTACCAAGGTCGTATAACTAACAACTCCAATCCAACAAAATCCGTTTTTATTTATCGTCATCAAATTCTTTTTCGTACTTATGACCTCTGTGATAATTGAACTTATTGGTAAGAAAAAAGATGGCTACAAATAAAACGATAAATATGAACAGGAAAATTACTGGACTATGCCAATCATACACTGCTGATGTCTTGATCGAATTAATAATCAGGACTATTGATGCAACCACCAGGATTCCAATTGCTACAAATAGATTCTTGATAGCTGACTTCTTTCCATGTTCGCTGTAAAGACTTACCTTCAACATATGCATTCTTATAAACTGATAGAGCGGGAAAAATATCAAAATTAAATACTCTATCAGACTTTCCTGCAAACTCATTTTAAACACCAAAGTTTTTACTAAAAACGATGCAGCTACGCCATATAAAATAATAATGGCCATTTCGCTTCTTATTTTCAGCTTAGCCTGTTCAATTCTTTCATCTTTCATGATTACCCCTCCCAAAAAATTTCGTCCAATGTTTTACCTAACGCTTTACATATACCGACACACAACTGTAAGGATGGATTAAATTTTCCCGCTTCAATCATTCCGATTGTCTGTCTTGTTACGCCGACTGCTTCTGCCAACTGCTCTTGAGACAGATCCAAACTAGCTCTTGCTGATTTCAATTTTAGATTCTTCAAACGGCGCCCCTCCTTATATTGCATATTATATACTATATCTATCATTACGTAAACTATATATTGCGTATAATGCTTAGCAATAAAAAAACACTATCAAGTCCGTCAATTATCCAGACATTGATAATGCTTAACTAGTTAATAGTTAATAAGTAATCTCCAACTAGTTTGAATTCCTTACCCTATCTTATTGCCTATCGAAAATGCCGAGCCAATTTGTTTCCCTATAGCGTAGTAATTTCTACTGTCAGGGGCAAATAGTAAAGGTCGTATTTGTTCAATAAGCGGCTGATTTCCCTTTTCTTGTAGGGTATCATCAAGTTTAACATCCATAACCTCACCAATAAACTGAGTGTGTAGGCCTATTTCAATAACCTGTATTATTTTACACTCTAAATTTACTGGAAATTCGCTTATATAAGGGGCATCAACAAACTCACTTTTTACCGGGGTAAGACCAGTCTTCGCGAATTTGTCTTCCGTTTTTCCGGATACCATGCCAAAATAATCTGCCTCTCTAACATAGTTCTCTGAGGGAATATTAATTGTGAAAGCCTTTTTGGACATAAGGTTACCGTAAGTATAAGTAGCTTCGCGTAATGAAATTGCAACGCACGGCGGAGATGAGCAGCATATACCTCCCCAAGCAGCCGTCATAGCATTGGGCTTACCTTCCTCATCATAGGTACATACAACCAAAACAGGTGTAGGATAAAGCAACGTTTTAGCGCCCAAACTTTTTTTCATCTAGTTCACCTCTTAAATTATTTACATCGCGCTCTCCTCTCACTCTGATTGCATCATCAAAGGAGACGGGTGATTTTTCTCAATCCGAACAAATTTCTTCGAACTTTAACACCTATTATTTGGAAACGAAGCGATTATCTGGTACCCAAAAACGCCAAGGATAATGTGCAGCTTCTCCACTGTTATAAATACCTATTCTTGAACCCACCGCAATAGATCCAATTTCTTTTCCTTCTGCGATAAAAAGTGGATACTCAAACAGCGCTCTCCCGTAATCTTCTTTGACTATCCCAAGGGATTTTGTCAATTTTCCCGGTCCATTGGTTAGCTCTCGTTCTTTTTTCTCTTTTCCGCGCCGTTGATACATCAGGTCAATTCCCTCACATGGCTCTAGAGCTCTAATTAATACCGCCTCCGGACACCCGATCTCTCCACTAACCACGTTGATAAGGCAATGGGTATGCATAACATAAGTATAGACATACCCAGGTGGTCCAAACATGACTTCAGTTCGTTTGGTCCTTCGATTTCCGAAACCATGTGCCGCACGATCTTCTGGGCCAATGTAGGCTTCAGTTTCTACTATCCATCCCGATACCGTGCCTAACTCGGTTTCTTTCACTAGCAATTTCCCCAACAAAGCACGAGCTAAACAAATTGTGGGTTGTTGGAAAAACGAATAGTTTAGCGGTTGAAATACCATCGTCGTTACCCCACTATCTAGTTTGCACTCACCCATAGTCCATTATTGTCCTTAACTGCCTATACTATTCACGAGGCAGATTGTTCTTCTGCCATTGCCACATCTCCTTTCATTTCATTCATCATCAAAGCCGAGATTAAGCGATAAGTTCATGTTCGCTGTCAAAATGTATAAGAGAGCAAACGTTCGCTCACTCTTATCAAGTCTTAGCATTCCACGGGATACCAAATTAACCTTTAAAATTCCAAATATTTTTATTGATGGTCTTAATACGCACTTTTATTTCCAAAAACTTTATGAGATAAGTGATAAATATTTTTTCAACTTCACCGTTCTTGACTGCTCCCATGTTGCTAAGATCATAACACTAAGCGCAAACATTTATTTATGCAAAAGAACAATAATTTCCTCTACCAAGATAGGCATAGTTCTGTAGTTCCTTCTGCTTTTACTGTTCGCTTTTCGTGCTGGTTTTCGACAACTGCACTAATAAAACTCCGCCTAAAATAATGACCGCTGAAATGAACACATTCGGTGAGACTGGTTCTCCGAGAATCACAGCGCCTAAGATAACTCCGACAACCGGATTAACGTAAGCATAGGTACCGGCTTTCGATGCAGGCCACCTCTGTAAAATATAGATATAGGAACTGTAACCAAGGATTGAACCGAAAAAGATCAAATAAGCCAGTGCTCCAAGACCTTTGCTCGTTAGATGGATATTACTTGCTTCTCCCATCAAGAACCCAAGTATTGTCAATCCAACCCCTCCAGCTAACATCTGTAACCCTATATTAGCCACCGTAGTTCCGGAGGATTTAAAGGTCTTGGAATAAACCGAGCCCAGTGACCATGACAATGCCGCCATCAATAATATGATTCCACCTGAAATATCAATTATTTTCATTTCAGAACCCTTCAACACCAAGAGAGCAACTCCGAAAAACCCTAAGAGTAAACCGAGCCAACCCTTCAAGCCAATCCTTGGACCATTAGGCAGGAACCGTTCTAAAATCGCATTAAACAGTGGAACAACCGCTAAAAGAAGTGCTGTGGCACCTGAATAAACCCATTGTTCCGCCCAAACGACAAGCCCATTGCCACCCAACAATAAAAATAAACCAACGATGGCCTGCCTTCGTACGCCTGTGGAATTCTCAGGAAACTTGTACCCTTTAACATAAGCATATAACAACACCAAAAATCCTGCAATCAAGAATCTTATACCTGCAAATAATGCTGGTGGAAAGTTGCTTACTCCAATTCTAATCGCTAGATACGTTGAACCCCATAGGATGCAAACAGCTATGTAGGCCATAATTACCGTTGTTTCTTCTCTTCTTGCCATTTTTTCGTAAGGTCACCCCTTAATTTTCATCTCGCACAGGATTCTAGATAAGAATACAAATAATGGTGGCAACAAAACATGAGATAGTGTGGCGAAACTATCTGTCTGCTTTGCTTACCTTCCGAAGTCGGCCCTTAATCGGAGTGTTTTGCAGTTCTTGCAGCACCAGTTCACCTTTATCGTTTAAGATTTCGACAAAGGTTGATACATCCAGGATATTAATGATCCCGATATCCGCCACGGTTAGGCCTTGAATACTACAAAGTGTTCCGACAATATCGACCGCTCTCATCTTGGTTTTCTTCCCGGCATTCACATGGATTTTCATAATTTCAGTGTTCAGCAGGGCACCTTTTGTTGCTTTTATTTCCGGCAGGGTATTATTTTTCACCATAAAATCTTGTTTTGACTGATACACCGTTTCTTCGTCCGGTCTTTCCTGCAAACGAATCTCGTTTCCAATGTAATCATGGATATCCTTTAAAAACTTAGCCTCATTTTGGCTGACAAATGTAATAGCCTTACCAAGCTTGTTGACACGGCCTGTTCTGCCGATTCGATGAACATAACTCTCTCGGTCATAGGGGATATCATAATTGATGACTAAGCTTATATCCTCGATATCCAGCCCTCTCGCTGCAACATCTGTCGCACATAGATATCTGAAATGTCCTTGCTTAAACTGATTAATGACGCCCAATCGGTCTCGCTGTTCCATACCACCGTGCAGCTTCTCACACGAGTAGTTCAACTTTAGAAGTTCAGCGAATACCTCATCGACTGTTTGTTTGGTATTGCAAAATATCATGCAGCTATCCGGATTTTCAACCATCGTTAAATCTCTCAGAAGCTGCATTTTATCGGACGGATCGATCAGATATCGTTCCTGATCGATCCGATCTGCCGCTGGATTCTTGGCTTCGATTTCCACACGGATTGGGTTTTTCATAATTTTACTACATAAAATATGGATGTCGGGAGACATTGTCGCTGACAATAAAATGGTGACACGTTGTTGAGGCAAGCTGGTAATGATCGTTTCAATTTGTTCGATGAAGCCCATATTTAACATTTCATCGGCTTCATCAATGACAAGATAGTGTATCTCAGATGTATCTAAGGTTCCTCGTTCGATATGATCGATCAATCGACCTGGCGTGCCAACTACGACATGGGTTTTTTGTTTAAGTTCCTTTTCCTGAACATGAAACGGGTACTTCCCATAGATTACAGCTACTTTTAACCGTTTAAATCTACCAAGATGAAACATATCTTCTCTGACCTGGACTGCAAGTTCTCTGGTGGGGGTAAGCACTAAGGCTTGCGGTTTATTCTCCTCCCAATCCACTAATTCGCAAATAGGAATGGCAAAGGCGGCCGTCTTTCCGCTTCCGGTCTGAGACTTAACGCTGATATCCTTTTGGGCGAGTACCGCCGGGATCATCTGCTTCTGGACCTCGGTGGGACTGCTGAAATTTAACAAGCTAATTGCTTTTAATAACTCGCCGCTTAATTGATAGTCGCTAAAATTGCCATTGATCACTTAGTTTAGTCATCTCTTTCATTATTATAATTTCTAAAAACGCTACCCAATTTTCACCAATTGGTAGTTTGATCTCTCCCGTTATCAAATTTTGCGTACTTAAGGATAAACGAGGACATGGAGCTTTAACCAATATTAAGGCAGCCTTTTCTTAAAAGCAACAACGTTTTGAATTTTTTCAAAGGCGTAGTTGCTTTTATTGCTTACGTTGCAAACCTTATCGATCGAATTGAATATAATGCTTAATAAAAAGATCCTGCCCAAAATACATAAAGGAGGCATCCATATTATGAATAAACGATTAAAATCGGTATCGATCGTTTTACTTAGCTTGGTAGTATCTACGAGTTTATTACTTAGCGGCTGCGGTTCAGCTGCACCCAACACACCCCAGTCCACAGCAACAAAAAAAGATACCATCGCCATAGCAATCCCCAGTGAGCCCAGTACCATGGATGTTCAGTTCGCTGACGATGGCAATATGCGAGCAGTGACAGATAATGTGATTGAAAGTCTCCTGACCTTAGACGGCAAAACCATGAAAGTCATTCCTGCTTTGGCTACTGAGGTTTCAAGAATTGATAATACGACATGGGATATTAAACTTCGCCCGAATGTTACGTTTCAAAATGGCAACCCCTTTACCGCTGACGATGTTGTCTATAGTATCAAACGCATTATCGACCCTAACTTCAAATCAAATATTGCAGGCTTCTTTGCTACCTTTAAAGACGCTCAAAAAATCGGTGATCTCGAAGTACACATCATCACGACTGGTCCAGATCCGAGTATGCCCACCAGACTCACCCTGCTGGATATTCTCAACCAAAAAGAAATGCTAGCCTCTCCAGATAAAATTAAGACCGCTGTATCAGGAACAGGACCTTACAAAATTGCGAGTTGGATGAAGGGTCAACGGATTGTTTTAGAACGCAATGACAATTATTGGGGCACAAAGCCGGCCATTAAGACCGTCAACTATCGTTTTATCGAAGAAGATGCCACTAGAGCCGCCGCTCTAAGAAATGGTGAGATCGACTTCGCCACCAATATGCTCCCCGAATATGTCAGCACTTTGCCCCAAATTCAAACGGCTGAAGGTCTGGAGTTCAGTCTGGTCCGGATGAATGCAGTCAGTGGAGTTATGAAAGATCAAAAGATCAGACAGGCTGCCAGCTATGCAATTAACTGGGACGCCATTTCCAAATCGTTGTATCAAGGGTATGCCAGTATTGCCCCCGGACAGGTCTTAAAACCTTCTTATTTCGGATTCAACAAAAACCTCAAAGCTTACCCTTTTGACTTAGCCAAAGCCAAACAATTGCTCGCTGAAGCTGGCTATAAAGGCGAGACGATAACCTTCGTCGGAGAACAAGGTCGTTGGCTCAAAGACGGCGAACAAGAACAAGCGATCGCTCAAATGTTAAGAGATGCCGGATTTAAAGTTGACGTCAAAATGCTCGCTTTCTCTCAGTGGCTTGGTGTGTTATTTCCTCAAGACCCCACTTCTACCCCCCCAGATATGATCTTTACGTTCCACAGTAACGATATTTATGATGCCGACCGCACGTATAGCACGTATGTCCTTACGACAGGTTCAGCATCCTCCTATCCCAAAACCCTGGATGCCCAAATCATTGCTGCTCGTACCGAATTAGATACCACAAAACGCCAACAAGAATATGAAGCAATTAGTCAAACTCTTTATGATAATCCCGCCTGGCTCAACGGCATTAACATCAAAGATATCGACGGAATGGGTAAGGATGTTGTTTACCAACCTCGGGAAGATATGAGACTGAAGGTATCGGAGATGAGTTTTAAATAGGACCCCAAAAGACTAGAGGTAGGAAAGAGCCCTCCTACCCTTAGCCTAGATTATCAAAATAGTGGGGCAACGTTCGAACCAAGGAGGAAATTACCATGGCCACTTACCTTCTAAAAACATTGCTCAAAGCCCTGGTCGTTGTGTTGGGAGTCTCATTGTTGGTTTTTGTGCTGACTCGGTCAATTGGTAATCCGGTGAACACCATGCTCCCACTGGGTGCCTCCATGGCGGAGCGGGCACGTCTGACTCACCAGCTCGGCCTTGACAAACCTCTTTTAGCTCAACTGGGAGATTATGTTGTAGGGGTCGCCCAGGGGAATTTCGGGGAATCATGGTGGCAACAGGAATCAGCTCTGACCGTAGCTCTACGACCCCTGCCTTTTACCATAGAACTTTCCGGTATCGCTGTAGTCATATCCCTGGTTTTTGCGATTCCGTTGGGAATACTATCCGCCCTTAAACCACGTTCCCTCCTTGATAAGGTGGCCTCTACGTCTTCGATGTTGGGCATTTGTGTCCCTAATTTTTGGCTGGGGCTCATACTTATCCTGATTTTTTCCAATCTCCTCCATTGGTTTCCGACCTCGGGCACTGGAGGTTGGCAGTATTGGGTCTTGCGGTGACCCTGGCGGTATTGCCGTTAGGTCGCATCACTCAAATTGTGCGCACAGCGATGTTAGAACAGCTGAGGGAGTTGTACATAGTAACCGCTCGTTCGAAGGGCTTACCTGAATTCTGGGTGGTTACAAGACATGCTTTGAAAAACGCCGGCGTTCAGATTGTCACAATGTCTGGTTGGGAATTAGGGCGGATGATTGCTGGGTACACGATAGCCATTGAAGCAGTGTTCGGCTTACCGGGCATCGGTAGTTTGATTGTGGATGCCATTGGCCAGCAGGATTTCCCCTTAATTCAAGCCATTACCTTCGTCATCGCAATCTGCATTGTCTTCTTAAACATCTTGATTGACTTATCCTATCCCTTATTTAACCCCCGGGTTAAGTTTAAGTGAAGGAGGTTAGGATTTTGGCGAATTCAACTTTAGTAGACACGGATACCCCTGAGTTAAGAGAGAGCAGGCCTCGCTTTTATGAACTCCATAGAATGAAGAAAAAGATGGTCAAAGACCGCCTGGCTCTGTACGCGTTGATCTTTTTAATGCTTATTTTCTTATCGGCTCTTCTTGCCTCTATTATTTCTCCCCATGACCCTACCACAGGTGATATTTGGAATAGGCTTAAACCACCGTCTTTCGCCGGAGGGTATTCCGGTCACCTACTCGGAACCGATCAATTGGGCAGAGATATTTTGAGCCGCTTGTTCTATGGTGGACGCGTTTCTCTGCGTATAGGGTTCATTACAGTTCTGTTTTCATCCTTGGTCGGCATATTTTTTGGTCTTCTGGCGGGGTATGCCGGTGGTAAAACGGATACCATCATCATGGGACTCGTCGATATTCAATTTGCCTTTCCAGGCATGCTGGTGGCCTTGGTCTTCGTTATGGTCTTAGGGCCCAGTGAATTACACTTGATCTATGCCTTGGCCTTTAACGGTTGGATGGTGTTTGCCCGGATGGCAAGAAGTCTCGTGCTCACGTTTCGCGATGGGCCCCTCGTGGAAGCGGCCAAGGCAATCGGGGTGAAACCGTTGCAGGTGATGATCAGACACATTCTGCCCAATATATTTGCTCCTTTGGTGACACTTTTTGTTCTGGAAGTCGCTAGAATCATCGGAGCCGAGGCCATGATGAGCTTTCTGGGTTATGGAATTCAGCCACCGAGCTCCTCTTGGGGTCTGATGATCGGAGAAGGAAGAGCGTACTTCCCTATGGCTTGGTGGTTAATTGTGTTTCCTGGAATAATGATTGCCTCTACCATTCTAGCGCTCAATATTTTCTCAAATTGGTTTACAACAGCCATTGATCCTTTACAAAAAGGGCAATCAGGGTAAGGGGGATTAAGTGATGACAAAAGCACCCAACCTTCGGGAAGACGTCTCCCCTCTACTTTCGGTTCAGGACTTGAAAACCTACTTTCGTAAGGAAGAAGGTGGATCAGTTAAGGCCGTCGACGGGGTAAGTCTCCATATTCGGAAAAAAGAAATTTTAGGTGTGGTCGGAGAATCAGGCAGCGGCAAAAGTATTACAGCGATGTCCATCCTGCGCTTATTTCCTTCCCCCCCCGGCTACATTGCAGGAGGGGATATACTGTTCGAAAATCAAAGCCTGCTGGCAAAAACTCAAAAAGAAATGCGGATGATTCGTGGTAAAGATATTTCCATGGTGTTTCAGGAGCCTATGAGTTCGTTAAACCCAG
>OMOF01000971.1:0-2154 GCA_900290375.1 Candidatus Desulfosporosinus infrequens | reverse complement strand
TAGATCACGCAGTGGACATGCTGCGTCTTGTTGGCATTGCTTCACCCGAAAAGAGAGTTCATGATTATCCGTTTCAAATGTCCGGTGGCATGCGGCAACGGGTGATGGTCGCCATGGCGCTTTCTTGTCAGCCGAAGCTACTGATTGCGGACGAACCGACGACCGCACTGGATGTTACTATTCAAGCCCAGATTCTACGTTTAATTTTGGAGACAAGGGAGAAAGTCGGGAGCGCCATTATGCTGATTACCCATGATCTAGGGGTCGTAGCAGAGGTTTGCGAACGGGTTGTTGTCATGTATTCCGGCAAAGTGCTCGAGGTCGCCTATGTCAATGACCTGTTTAATCATCCCGCCCATCCCTATACACAAGGTTTGCTTCAGGCTATTCCCAGACTGGACGACACTCGCGACAGGTTAAGTATTATCCCCGGAAGTATCCCTAACCCTGCCAACCTGCCCGAGGGGTGCCGGTTCCATCCACGCTGTCAGTACGCCGAGGAACGATGCCAAACCGAGCAACCTCCCCTCGTGTCACCTAAACCGAGTCAGTGGGTTTCCTGCTGGCGTGTTGTCGGAGAAAAGGGGGTGGATTCCGATGTCATTGCCGCTACAGCTGTTAAAGCCCCACTCAACGTATAATGCTCAGCAGAAAATATTGTTAGAAGTCAAAAACTTAACGAAACATTTCCCTATCACAAAAGGGATTTTAGGTAGAGAAGTCGGCAAGGTTCATGCCGTTGAGCAAATTTCCTTCAGCATCGCGAGAGGGGAGACTCTAGGATTAGTCGGTGAGAGTGGCTGCGGCAAATCGACGACCGGCAGACTCATTCTACGCTTAATCGAACCTACCTCAGGAGATATCTTCTTTAAAGGTCAACGGATCAACGATTTAAGTCAAAATGAGCTACGTCGTTTACGAAAAGAAATGCAAATCGTCTTTCAAGATCCGATGGCTTCCTTAAATCCGCGGATGACGGTAGGAGACCTTATCGCCGAGCCCATGAAAGTTCACGGAATTAACAAGGGACAAAACAAAGATAATTATGTCCGTGAATTGCTGAATGCCGTTGGACTGAGACCCAACCATATGTACTGTTTCCCCAGGGAATTAAGCGGCGGTATGCGCCAAAGAATAGGGATAGCTCGCGCCTTATCCTTAAAACCTCAATTAATTGTTGCCGACGAACCGGTATCTGCTCTTGATGTCTCGATACGTTCTCAAATTATTAATCTTCTGGAAGATCTTCAGGAAGAATTTAACCTAACTTATCTTTTTATTGCCCATGACATGAGTGTGATTAAGCATATTAGTGACCGAGTTGGCGTCATGTATCTCGGCAAAATCGTTGAATTAGCGCCTAAACCCTTATTATTTGCCAACCCACAGCATCCATATACCCAAGCTCTCTTAAGTGCCATTCCTATTCCAACCCCTGGAGCCAAGCAAAGGCCTATCATTTTGGAGGGTGAGATTCCGAATCCTATTAATCCGCCTGCCGGCTGCCACTTCCATACACGCTGCCGTTATGTCATGGAGCGCTGTCGTCAAGAAGTACCTATACTTAAAGAAAAACCCGGCTCACATTTTGTCGCTTGTCATTTAGAATGAATCTAACGATTTAGCAAGCAGGGGGACTCCGCCTTAAAATAATGACCGCACAGCCTAGAAGTCAATGTTAATGAAACATATGGAATGCCTATATATGCGCAAATACCATGTAGTAACGATACAATGATTAGACCTACCCCTAAGGGAATATGCTTTTTTCGGAGTACTCTGCAGAGATCTTATAAACAGGATAATTCCCCTTATTGCAAGCTCCGGCGCATAGGAAACGATGGTCAGATATTTTCATGATTATCTTGAGGATTAACTCTAAATCCCCGCATAGACTGTTTCACATCACTGATCGTAGTACCGAACCAGCCGTTTCAGCGCTTGTTCTTCCTTTTGGAGTTGATCTAATTGGCTTTTAATCTGGTCCATGTTCTCGATGGTATCCGAAAGTGGACGTAGTTCATCATCCGACAAAGACGGCAGGGCCTCGTTTAAGATCTCATAAACCACGGTGGGCCGAAAATCCTTGGAAAGTTTAGGGCTGCGCAATTGAATCAAAAGCTTGATTAAATCGTCATAGTCGTCTACGGTTTT